>NZ_JADQAN010000016.1:0-78180 GCF_022129425.1 Psychrobacter sp. Ps1
TTGTATTCTTGGTCGAAAACAATAGATTAGTGAGGTGCTCTTCTTTTTTCAATCACTTTCGAAGTTGAGAGTGGGGTTATATTTATAAAATAATAAAGCACGTAATCGGACACTTTTATGGCAACTTTATATCAATTGCATAGCACGATGGCTACCCTTAGACGCAGTACTGAAGAGATGTCTCGCACTTGGCGCAAAGGCGATAGTATTATGTTGCTCGGCAGCACTCCTGCTTTTATCGATTGGCTCAATGCTTATTTAAATGATAGCGATATAGATGGTATTGCTGGTATTTACGCATTAGCAGATGACATCGCACAGCTCACGGCAAATACAACTGGTAAGCTTAATTTAGAGACTAAGTTGACTGCTGTTTTAACCGACGCAGAATGGGTCGAACTGACTCAGAGCAGTCAGTTTGATAAAGTGGTGACGATTGCCTTATGAGTAATGACATGACCACTCACAACGCTACATTATCAGCGGCTAATATCGAATTAGATCAAGACGGTCATCTGTGTGACCATACGATTTGGACACCTGCTATCGCACAGCAATTGGCAGACACGTTAGAGGTTAATCTGAGCGATGAGCATTTAGAAATTTTGCAACAAGTGCGCGCGTTTTTTGATAAATTTAATCACGCGCCAGCAACCCGTCCATTAATCAAATGGCTACAAAAGACTTTACCAGAACTCGATATTAGCAATCAAAAGCTACAGCAATTGTTTAACACAGGTTTGGTTGCGCGTCATGTCAATCGCTTAGCAGGACTACCAAAACCACCAAACTGTTTATAAGTGCTTTATAGTCGATAAGATATGATAAGCGATAAGATATGATAAGCGATAAGATATGATAAGCGATAAGATATGATAAGCGATAAGATACAATCGATGGCGCACTAGAAAATTATCATATGTGCATGAGCAGTATCTAATACTTCACTGCTCATTGAGTACGCAAATATTTCTAAGTCTATAGCTATTGTTTAAACACATAGCTATTTTGGGTCATAGACTGTCAATGTCTCATAACCAACGCTACGACCTTCATCGCCTGTAAACCCTTGCTGTCGCCATATCTCGTACAAACAAATGGCTACGCTATTTGATAAGTTCAAACTACGCGAGTCAGCTAGCATGGGCAGTCTTAGCCAATTATTAGCACCGATATCTTCACGTATATCGTCTGCCAGACCTGCTGTCTCAGAACCGAAAACCAGCGCAATATTAGGCATAGCAGAATTATCAGATGCGTCAGAGTCCGAGTTTTTACCAAAGTCATAATCGTAAAACGGTTTGCTAAGCTTGGTTGTCAATGCCGTAACGACATGGCAGTCAGCAGCTTGTAGTGCTTGCCTTGCAGCTATCCAATCATCATGCACCTGTAAATGAGCATATTCATGATAATCCAGACCTGCGCGGCGTAGCTTTTTGTCATCAAGCTCAAACCCTAATGGTCTAACTAAATGTAGCTGTGCCCCGCTATTGGCACACAGTCGAATAATATTGCCAGTGTTACTCGGCATTTTTGGTGCTACTAGCACGATATGGATGGTCATTCTTACTCCGCAAATATTCAACGCTCTATTATTTAAATTTATGAGCGGTAGGTAATCGAAAGTTACAGTTTACTGCCAATAATTACATTTTGATACTGTGCAGCGTTTTTAACTTTCATTATGATGTCTGTAATGGATAGCGCGATAGCATTTATGTATGACTGTCTCATCCAATACCCCTTCAGTGAAGCTTGAGCACGATGCTTAGCGTCACTGTTGTTATTTATAACCATTCATTTATCTTTGAGGATACTATTATGAAAAAAGTAATCATCGCATCTTTAACTGCTATGTTCGTTCTAACTGGTTGCAACACGTTTAAAGGCCTTGGCCAAGACGTATCAAGCGCTGGTGATGCTGTAACTGGCGGCGCACAAGACGTACAAGATAAAATCTAAGGTCTGCTTTTTTTAGATTTTTAAAAAGGCTTATCATTCATTTGATAAGTCTTTTTTGTGTTCTTACTTCGCTGCTGTTAAACAATTACTCAAGCACGATTTTATAAAAACGCGCGTAATATCTGATTGAGATAACGCTGACCTAATACCGTCGGTTGCAACTGCGTATCACTATCTACCAACAACCCTTGTTTGACCAGACTGTTTACTTGTTCAGCAATACTATCAATGGTTAATCCAGTTCTCTCTTCAAACAGTGACCAAGCGACGCCGCCATGTAAGCGCAGCGCGTTTAGCATAAATTCACTCACTAACTCCTCTTGATCAATCGCTTGCCAGCCAACCATCTTTGGTGTGATTTGGCGTATATCAGACATCTCTGTGGTATCTGGACTTATTACTACATAATCTTTTGGCAAACGTGATTTACTAAAGCGATAAATACCTGACGCTACTAACAAGTCATCTTGCATTTTATCTTTTACGTCTGACGAATGACTACCATTGCTATCGTTACGACCAATCGTTACTTTACCATGTGCACCAGCACCGATTGCTAAATAGTCGCCAAACTGCCAATAGTTGATATTATGACGACATGGTTTATCTGACGCACCTGTCCATGCCGACACCTCATAATTACTATAGCCTAATTGCTGCAATAACGATTGCCCTGCTTGTTCGATATCTGCCAAATTGTCTTCATCGGGTAAAATAGGCTGGCTACGGTAAAACACGGTATTTGGCTCAATAGTCAGTTGATACCAAGAGATATGCGTTGCGCCAGCATCATGCGCCATTTGGATATCTTCTAGCGCTTCATTCATGGTTTGCTGCGGTAGACCGTGCATCAGGTCGACGTTGACCCGTGCAAATCCAGCCGCTTTGGCAGCGCGAATCGCTGATAACGCTTGCACAGGATCGTGGATACGCCCCAGTACCTTTAGCTTATCAGCGGCAAAGCTCTGTACGCCGATAGACAGACGATTGATACCGACCTCTAAATACTGCGCAAATGGTGCATGCTCAAGCGTGCCGGGATTGGCCTCCATCGTGACTTCGATGTCTTCTGCAAATTCAAAACATGCACGTAACCCAGTAAACAATCGCTGATACTGAGCAATAGGTAGCAAAGACGGCGTACCACCACCAATAAATATCGAACCAATTTTTCGGCCCTGAGTTAAAGGCTGCTGCATTGCGGCGTCTAGCAGTAACGCATCGACATAATCTTCATACATGGATAGTTCGCTGTCCATCGGTAGCTCATGCGAATTAAAATCGCAATAAGGACACTTCTTCACACACCACGGGATGTGAATGTAAAGAGACAATGGAATGTCTGTCACATTGACCTCGATAGTATCCGTCGTTGGTTCAGTAAGGCTTAACGCATTCAGGTCGTTTGGCATGCTGTCTGTATTTACTTTGGGCATAAATAAACTTATTTTGTAGTGAGCAATAATGATCGATATCAAAAGTAACGCTAGGATAGCGACTAGATGAGATAAAGAAAAGCCTATCTATCATAAAACTATTAACAAAGCCATGTACAAATCCCCTATTCATCATGGTAACTTATGGGCAGCATATAGATGCTCTCCCTAAGTTCTATTAAAAACAGACCCTACTAAGAAAAAACGCTATTAAAAATGAAAGTATGTTTGAGAGCCGGTCTGTAGATAGTGAGTTAATAAAAAGTTAGTTGATAAAAATTAACTCTAATAATTTTAAGAGTTAATTCGAGAATAAATAGAAAATTGAAGGACAAATATATGGCGTATTGGTTAATGAAATCCAACCCTAAATTTTTTGGTATTGAAGATTTGCAACGCTTGGGCACCGACGGTTGGGACGGCGTTCGCAACTACCGTGCGCGTAACTTTATGCGTGATGATATGAAAGTTGGCGACAAGGTGTTCTTTTATCACTCTAGCGCCAAACCGTCTGGAGTCGCTGGTATCATGACAGTGATTACAGCAGGGTATCCTGATCCAACTCAGTTTCACCCTGAGCATCGTCATTATGATCCTATTGCGACTGAAGAGGAACCTCGCTGGTATATAGTCGATCTCACTTTTGAACAAGCTTTTACAGAGGTGTTACCACTATCAGAGCTAAAGTTTTTGCCAGCTTTGGAAGATTCTTTATTACTAAGGAAAGGCTGTCAGCAATTAACAGTGATTCCATTAGAGCCCAAACATTGGCGAGCGATTATGGACATGGCGGAGACACTTGAGTTGTTGCCGGAGTAAACTCATTGAATTGGCTGTTATCCATTAACTATGAAATAGAGTACAAAAAACCTAAGATTAATACCTACATAGCGGCGCTAAAGCGTTGACATCATAGTGTGGCTTCTTTACCATCTTATTATGTATATGACCTGTCAATCCACTACTTGGATCGACGGGTTATTTTTATTTTAGTGTCTTTACTTTTATTTTCATACTCTGCTTATCTACTTATGCAACATTATAAGCTTGCTCATATTATTTATCGGAGTATTATCGTCGGCACTACTCTCCTTACTGCGTCAGTCTTAGTCGATTGATAGCAGTGTTTGTTTATTAATAATAACTACCTTAATAACAATTACCGCAAAGAATAAAAAGTTGCTTACCATGGTTTTTCCATTGTCTTTCAAAGATTTTAAAAGCTACAGCTTACGTCTAGGCATACTCGCCCTCCCTATTTTAATCACTCAGTTTTGCCAAGCCGCACTTGGCGTGGTCGATGCCATCATGGCAGGTCAAGTTTCGGCGCTTGATTTGGCTGCAGTAGCCGTTGGGTCTGGCATTTGGCTACCACTATTTCTATTGGCCACAGGTGTGCTTATCGCAACCACGCCTCTAATTGGTGAAGCCATTGGTCAAGACCAGCATGGCCAAGTACCGCATATCACGCAGCAGTCCTTATGGACCGCAGGTGTCATTGGCATTATCGGTTTTATCATTGTCAATTTGGCTCCCAATGTTCTTGGCATTATGGGTGTCCCAGAAAACATTCAGCCGATAGCGACGCAGTATTTACATGGTGTCTCATTTGGTTTCCCAGCGCTCGCTGTATATGCCGTTCTACGTAGTTATTGTGAGGCATTGGGTCGTCCTGAGCCTGTGACTGTCATTAGCATCATTGGCCTGCTCGCAGACATTCCTTTGAACTATATTTTTATTCATGGGTTATTTGGGATGCCAGAAATGGGCGGTGCAGGCTGCGGGGTGGCGACAGCATTGGTATTGTGGATAAATGTCCTATTGCTTGCAGCCTATACTAGCTTTACAAAGCGCCGCGAATTTGTGAGCACGCGCTTTTTTTATGGCTTCTCTAGCCCCAATCGTACACAGATAAAAAAGCTGTTGAAACTTGGTATTCCTATTGGCATCTCTATCTTCTTTGAAGCCAGTTTATTTAGCTTAGGCGCACTCGTTATCAGTCCCTTGGGTGAGCTAGCAACAGCATCGCATCAAGTGGCACTGTCAGTGACCTCACAGCTATTTATGATACCGATATCGGTCGCCATGGCGCTCACTATCATGGTCTCCAATCGATTTGGCCAAAAAAACCTATTGGCACTGCGCCAAGTGCAAGCTACTGGACTGGTATGGACCGTATTGATCGCTTTAACCTGTATGGTTGGGATATGGCTATTCAGACCAGAACTGGCAGCAGCATTCACTGATAATCCAGAAGTTAGAGCCCAGTCTATGCATTTGCTTATCTTTGCACTCGCCTATCAGTTATTTGATGGCTGGCAGGTTAACGTCGCTGGTATATTGCGCGGTATGCAAGACACCACTATACCGATGTGGGTAACGCTCTTTTGCTATTGGTTAGTTGCCCTACCACTTGGCGTCTATCTAGTGCGTTTCACTGACGTTGGTGCACAAGGGTTTTGGATGGCGTTGATTACAGGTTTGTTCTTATCATCTATTTTACTTACTTTGCGTCTACGCTATCAGCAAAAACGCTTAACTATGCTATGGGGTTAAGCCAATTGCTTATTGATTGCATTTTATAATCATTGTTAGCGTCATTTGATCATACAGACTATGAAAAATCCTGGATATTTTCTTGCTAAAAAGATGGCTTACGTCAAAATATGTAAAAATTCTCAGTTAACAACTGTACATTGATTGCTCATTGCCCTGAATCTAGGTATCATTAGCAATTAATTAGACAATATTTAGTTACACTATTTCTCGAATTTAGTACAAGGCCAGATAAAAACTATGGATATTGAAAAAATACGCACCCTCATCGCCCTTATGGAAGAAAGTGAACTGGTTAATTTAGAAATCAGTTCTGACGACGAGCATATTAGCTTAACTCGTCACTATGACGCGCCTGCGCCAACTATGATGGCTGCGAGCGCTGCTCCTGCTGCCGCTGTTGAAGGCAAACCTGCAGAAAAAGCGGGTAGCGTTGAGTCTTCACCAATGGTTGGTGTTTTCTATTCAGCACCAAGCCCTAATGACCCACCATTTGTGAAAGTCGGTCAAAAGGTTCAGGCAGGTGATACTTTAGGTATTATCGAAGCCATGAAAATCATGAACCCGCTTGAAGCGACTCAAAGTGGTATTGTTGACGAAATCTTGGTAGATAACTCTGAAGTCGTACAGTTCGGTCAACCTGTCATACGCTATAAAGCGTAACGATATTTGCCATACTTTATTTCATTATGGCTGACTTTTGGTATATATACCGCGTCAATGCTAAATAACATGATGCTATGTATCGAAACTCAGTCAATGACTGACGCTTCGACAAGGATGAACCCATGATAAAAAAATTGCTCATTGCCAACAGAGGTGAAATTGCCCTGCGCATCGTCCGCGCCTGTAAAGCGCTAGGTATCGAAACGGTAGGTGTCTACTCTACTGCGGATGCTAACTTGATGCACTTGCGCTTTGTTGATGAGGCAATTTGTATTGGCAAGCCTAATGCTAACCAAAGCTACCTTGATATCAATACCATCTTGACCGCTGCTGAAATCACTGGTGCAGATGCTATCCATCCCGGTTATGGCTTTTTGTCTGAGAATGCTGAATTTGCTGAACAAGTAGAAGAAGCAGGATTGACCTTCGTTGGTCCTAATGCTGATCATATTCGCCTTATGGGCAACAAAGTTTCTGCCATCAATGCTATGAAAAAAGCTGGCGTACCAACTGTACCTGGTTCAGTTGGCGCTGTGACTCTGCATAATGCTGAAGAGCAAGCTCGCAATATCGGCTTTCCACTATTGATTAAAGCGGCCTCTGGCGGCGGTGGACGCGGTATGCGTGTGGTTGAACGCTTTGACGAATTGATTGGTCAAGTACAAGCTGCTAAACAAGAAGCTGAGCTTTGGTTCGGTGATGACACTGTCTATATGGAGCGCTATCTACAAAACCCGCGCCACGTAGAAGTACAGGTGTTAGGCGATGGTAATGGTAATGCTATCCATCTATATGACCGTGATTGCTCATTACAGCGGCGCCATCAAAAAGTACTAGAAGAAGCACCTGCTCCAGACATCCCAGATGATGTACGTGAGCCAATCTTAAAGGCGTGTGTAAAAGCTTGCGAGCTTGTTAAGTATCGCGGTGCTGGTACGTTTGAATTCTTATTTGAAAATAACGAGTTTTTCTTTATTGAAATGAACACTCGTGTACAGGTTGAGCATCCAGTGACTGAGATGATTACTGGTATTGATGTTGTCGTCGAGCAGCTCAAAATCGCAGCTGGTTACGGCCTGTCTTATCGTCAAAGTGAGATTGAGATCCAAGGTCATGCGATCGAATGTCGTATCAATGCCGAAGATGCAGCGACTTTCGTACCTTGCCCGGGCACTATCAGCCAACTGTTCACACCAAGTGGTTCTGGTATTCGCTTTGACTCTCATCTATACCCTGGCTATGAGATACCGACCTATTACGATTCATTGATTGGTAAGCTTATATGTCACGGTCAAACTCGTCAGCAAGCTATTGCTAAGACAGTACATGCCCTTGATGAGCTGATTATCGAAGGTATCAAAACCAATATACCTTTGCATCGTGATGTGATTTTGGCGGATGATAACTTTACTCGTGAAGCGCAAAACATTCACTATCTCGAAAGAGAGCTGCTGACTGCAAATAAAGCTAAAAAAGATTCGTAAGCTGAAATACTTATAGAGTTCGCTTAATTTAGTCGCGACTTTAATTAAAACAGACATAAAAAAACCGCTATTAATATAGCGGTTTTTTTATGTCATCAATATGCTATCAATCATACATAAAGTGCAACGAGCATCTCTAATTATGGCAACACTCTATTGAAGTTCATAAAGCATTCGTTACCATCAGGGTCAGCACACCATTGCATCTGGTTGCCATCATGATTGATAAATGCAATCAACGCTTCATCAGTTTGATCGATCTGATTGCCTGAACAATCCACTTCATTATTATCATAAACAGTCTTGATCGCAATAACTGGCAGCCCTTCTTCACGGTGGGTGACCAGATAGCGTCCGTATGTCCACTCCTTGCCACTGACAGACCACATCTCATTATCCGCACTAAAGTTATATAGCTCGCGGCACTGGTCAGACTGACCAACTGACGCAAGTAAGTTTTTGCTAGTAGCTGGTTGAATGTTTAGAACCCGCTCTTCACTTTGAGTCAGTACGCCGCCGTCCATGCCTGCCGTTACCTTAGGCTCTACACTGCTGAGCTGTTGCACACTATTTGATGCCGACTGGTTAGCTTCCGCTTCCTTGGTCATCATGGCGTGAGTAGAATGAGCGCTGCTGTCCAAGTCTATTTCCCACTGTCCAGCGATGGCTGGACTAATATGAGTGGTGATTGTCGGCTTGGTAATAGCCTCACCATTTGCAGGTATTGAGGCCAAAATAGAGGCCAGTGTGAATGAAGCAAATGAGATAGGTTCCATAATTAACCTTTTATTTATAATATTTTAATATATGCATTAGCGTAAATCTTAGACACCAAAAACACAAGTAACATTATGCTATTGCTCATAAACCTGTTGTCGGAATTTCATAGGTATTTATAGCAAAAAATAACGCCATCGCTTTACTTGCTAGAAACAAGGAGCGATGGCGTTATTAGCATACAGAATTCTGCGTGATATCAATGACTACTTAACACTAAGCAGCTTCTGTGTTTAGCGCTTGAGCAAAGGCTGATAACGCCCCTTTTAGCATGGCTGATACCGTACTGCTACAAGTACCGATGCCAGAGTATACCTCGCCATCGACATTTAACTGAATATAAGCAGCAGCGTTGGCATTGGTTTTGTTATCACTATTGGTATCATCATCGATACCATTACCGCTATTATGATGCGGGTTAATCGCATGCTCTGCATAGTTAATAATATGTAGTGATTTGCCCGTATGCTGTGCAAGTCCGTCAATAAACGATGACAATGGGCCGTTACCCGTACCATCAATATCGATGGTATCGCTATTCATCTGCACCTGACCACTAAAGTAAACCGCGCCGCCTTTATTGTTGACGCTATAGTCTAGCAGCTCAAACTTGCCTTGCTGCAAGTAAGTATCCTCAAAGGTCTGCAAGATTTCATCATTCTGCAGCTCGCGTGCCGCTGCTTCAGCTTGCTTTTGTACCACACGGCTAAAGTCAATCTGCATCCAACGTGGTAAGTTGAAACCGTAGTTTCGCTGCAAGATATATGCGACGCCGCCTTTGCCCGACTGGCTATTGATACGTACCACATCTTGGTAGCTACGGCCAATGTGCGCAGGATCAATGGGTAGATAAGCCACGTCCCAGACGTTGTCTGTTTCGCTCTGATTGCTTTCATTGTAGTCGAGAGATTTTTTGATAGCATCTTGATGTGAGCCACTAAATGCCGTGAAGACCAACTCGCCTACATAAGGATGACGAGGGTGCAATGGTAAGTTATTGCATTCGCTCACAACCTGTACGATTTCACTCATGTTGCTAAAATCGAGTTCAGGATCGATACCTTGACTAAACAAGTTCATGGCCATAACCATGATATCCATATTCCCTGTACGCTCACCGTTACCAAGCAATGTGCCTTCGATACGATCTGCACCTGCAAGTACGCCCAATTCAGCTGCTGCTACCGCACAACCACGGTCATTATGGGTATGCAAGCTCACAATCACATGCTCACGCTGGGCTAGATTGCGGCAGAAGTACTCTACTTGATCAGCAAAGACATTGGGCATAGAGGCTTCAACGGTTGCTGGCAAGTTAAAAATAACTTCCTGACCCTGCTGTGGTTGCCACACGTCACACACAGCATCGCAAACCTCTACGGCATATTCAGTTTCTGTCTGGCTAAAGCTCTCTGGCGAGTACTGAAATACCCAATCTGTCTCAGGGTACTTTGCTGCATATTCTTGCAATAGCTTGGCACCTGCAATCGCAATCTCTTTGATTTCAGCTTTATCTTTGCCGTAGACTTTTTCGCGTTGTACACGGCTGGTTGAGTTATAAACATGGACAACCGCACGTTTAGCGCCTTTCAATGATTCAAAAGTACGGGCAATCAAATGCTCGCGCGCTTGTACCAATACTTGTAACGTCACATCTTCAGGTACGTGGTTTTCTTCGATAAGCTTACGCGCAAAGTCAAACTCTACCTGCGCCGCTGACGGAAAACCAATCTCAATCTCTTTAAAACCAACATCTACTAAAGTCTTAAAGAAGCGCATTTTTTGTTCAATGGTCATCGGATCAATCAGTGCTTGGTTACCATCACGCAGATCCACACTTGCCCATATCGGTGACTTCTCAATTGTTTTGCTCGGCCACGTACGATCTGGCAGCGATGGCGCAAATGCAAATGGACGGTATTTACGGAAGTCAAAAGCAGCACTTTTTGGTGTGATCTTTGCAGTCCCTGTGGCTGCAGTGTGCGTGGCTTGGTCAGACATAATCAATCCTTAGATGACTTGGTTGTTTATATATTTAGCTAGGCGATTAACTGTTGATTAAATCAGTATTTATCATACGAGATAACTAGTGTTCATACCATAATAATATCAAAGTTTAACGGAGAGAAACCTGCTTTCTTTTACTTTATTTTCTGTTATTTTAGTGGAAAAACACAATTTAGACATTATAATCGAATAAATCCACTATTAAGGCTTAAGAAATGCCAGACAATTATATTGATAGTACAAGAACTGCAGATATAGACGAGATAGATAGACAGTTACTACACTTATTGCAAACGCAGGCACGCATGAGTATTACTGAACTCGCTGAACGCGTCAACCTGTCTGCCACCCCTTGCGCACGTCGTATCAAACGCTTAGAAGATGCGAACATAATCACTGGCTACCATACCAAAACCGATGCGCAAAAACTTGGCTATCCGCTAGCCGTGTTTATCGCTATTAGTATGGATCAACATACAGCAGAACGTTTTGAGCAGTTTGAACGCAAAGTTCAGAGCTTTGAGGAAGTCATTAGCTGTAGTATTGTCACAGGACGCACGGAAGACTATCTGATTAAGGTCAGGGTACGTGATATGACACATTACGAAGAGTTTTTATTGCATCGCCTCAATCGTATCGAAGGCGTGGCCCAAGTTCATACCAGTTTTGAATTACGAGAAGTATTTAGCCGTAGCGTGGTTTAGACGAGCTTAGCTGTCTTTGGCGACTGTCGACGAAACCATACCAATAGTACAAATCCGATCATTAATCCGATAGCAGCGACAAGCAACCCTGCATTGAAATTGCCATCTCTCCCTGCCAGTGCCACTGTCACCAAAGGTCCCAAAAACTGCCCCAATGCATAAGCCAACGTTGCCAAAGCAATCAGTAAATTAGAATAGGCAGGATTGATGTTTTTAAACAGCGTCAGTGTCATCGATACCATACCGACGAAGGTCAATCCCAAAATCGCAGCATTACCATACAATCCAAGTGCACCATCAAACCATATAGGCAAGCACATGCCAAATGCTTGCAATACTGTTAGCCCCATTAAGGTTTTTATCTCACCGATACGTTTAGCAAGCGCGCCCCATAGGGGGTTTGACAACATCGCAAAAATACCAACGACCAACCAAATCATCAATCCAGCATACATCTGTGTTGTTAGACGTTGTGCTGCCATGACGGGCAAAAAAGTTGCCGAGCTAATATAACCAAACCCTGCCAGTACGTAGCTGACGAAAAGTAAAGCAAGCGCTTTATGATGTCCAGAGATGGCTTCATATAAGGAGCGTTTAAAGTTTACATAGGTCTGGTGCACTGACACGTGCTGTTTGACATCAATCTGCTGTGAATCAACAGTCTGTACTCGTCTTGGTTTTATCGCATAAAGTAGCCATACAAGTGGCAAACTGGTGACGCCTGCGACTAGCCAAATTACATCGAAGTGATAGCCTAACTTTAATAGCCACCACGTCACGATGGCAGAGGCGCTGATGCCGACACCAATACCTGCATAGTGGACTGCTGATAATACAGAACGGCGCTCAGGGCTGAGGGTTTGAATCACAAACGACGAGCTTAGAATCATTGCCACGCCACTTGCAATGCCTGCGATTAAGCGAATGATATACCATAGCATGAGCGACATATTTGGTATGACGAGTAGCATCGTTGTAATAACACTAATAATCGCCCACAGCGTCATGGCCTGCCACGTTGAGCGCTGAGGCACAAACATAGCAATAAGCGCACCGATAAAGTAGCCGATATAATTGATTGATGCCAGCCAGCCTGCAATCGTCGTTGATAGCGACAATTGCACCATAATATCAGGTAAGGTGGCGGTAAAAAGAAAGCGACCATAACCCATAACGACTGCCATGCAGTACATACCGATACAGGCAATGGCAGTTTCGTTGGTAATCGTCGGGACCATACGGCTTTTAAAAGCAGTCATCATGACAGAGCCATTTTTGCGGCAATTAGCACACAATCTTTTGTGTTAGACAGTCAAAAGCAGTAATAAATAAACACAGAAATAGAGAAGTTATTAAATATAGTAGGCAAGCATAAAGTATCCGAGAAAGCTATGATACGTCTAACGTTGGCGTCTCTACCGTATCTTGCCCTAGCATTTGTACCCGCTGATCGCTAAACATATCCATATCTGGAGCTAGCGTACGCATAAACCGATCAAAATACAACATCTGTTTGGTCAATAGAGCAAAGTCTCGTGGGAAATGGATGCCATGACGTTTGCCAACTTCGACAATCTCAAGCATCATTTTATTGAGCTCATCAGCTTGTTCTTTACTATTAAAAGGTACACCGCTGGTAAAGGTTTTATCTTCTGCCATGATGGTTATCATCATACGCTGTAAGTCATTCCCAAGTGCAGTCACATCGACTTTATTGCCACCATGCGTCATTTCCATATCAATCATATGGTGCGCCATGGCTTGGTAGTCACTGTCTTGCATGGCTTGCATCATGCCCATACACGCACGCCAGCTCTCAGCTTTTAGTTTACCGACGATACCAAAATCCAAAAATCCAATACGGCCATCGGTCAATAGCATCAAATTGCCCGCATGCAGATCAGCATGGAAGCTGTTACACAGCATGAGGCTGGCAAACCATGTGTTCAAAGTGTCTGCCATGACTTGGGCAGGATCTGCACAGTACTGGCGCATGAGCGATTCATCGACCATAGAAACGCCATATAGACGGCTCATCGTTAGCACACGCTTGGTAGTCAGCTTTTCATAGACAGTTGGTGCAACGACACGAGTATTACCTGATACCGCTAAGAACTGCTGAAAATCGCGGATGTTCTGGGCTTCAGCGATAAAGTCCGTCTCGGCAAGCATACGCAGGCGAATCTCATCAATAATCGGTGCAATACTCGCAAACTTCATCGATGGCATCAGGATCTCAAGGAGCTTAGTTACACCATGTAATACACCCAAGTCAGTCTGCATGATGGTCTCGACGTCAGGCTTTTGCACCTTTAGCACTACTTCATCACCATTGTGCAATCGTGCCGCATGCACTTGAGCGATAGAGGCGGATGCTAGCGGCTCTGAGTCAATATGAGCAAACTTATCAGCGAGCGTCATACCGTCAGTCGCTAGCTCCTCTTTTAGCACTTGCTCGATATAAGCATAAGACAATGGCGTGGTTTGATCCAAGCAGCTCTGGAATGCCTTAACATAATCACGTGGAAACAGCGACGGTGTACTGGCGATAAATTGACCGATTTTGATATAAGTCGTACCTAACTGCTCAAAGGTTTCTTTGAGTAGCATTGCGTCAGGTTTCTCACCTTTTGCCACTCTTAGCGCAGACAGACCTGCTACGCTCGCTGTTTGGCGAACACGGTTCATGACATTAAAAGTATGCTTTAATAAATGCGGACGATGAATTTTCATAAAAAACAACTATGGTAATAAGAGGGATGTTTGAAGATAGGCAATACAATATAAAAATGCGTTAAAATCAGATTATTCAGTTATAGTCGGTTCAATATAATTTGGATACAAGGAAGGCGAGTGAAAGTACTACAACTCGTAGACTAAGCAAGCCTGACACCGTATCCAATTTATAGAGGATTGACTATAGGACTGCTACAGACTGGACACTGTGGGTCTTTTCGATAGCCCATCAGCCGCTGCTGCATCTGACTACCATCCCATATGAGCAGCTTGTTTGTCAGTAGATTTTTGGTTAATCCTAAATATTGCAGTGCAGTATTGGCTTGCAAATTGCCCATGACGGCAGTGGTACTGGCTAGCACACCAGAGTTGGCACACGTACGTTCGTCAGCGGCTTCGTCAAGCACCACTGAGCCAAACACGCAATGATAGCAACCAGTATCGAGCTGAGGTTCGAACAGTGCTAACTGCCCTTGCATCGCAATCGCTGAGGCAGATAACAAGGGAATCTGGTAGCGTACACTAATACGATTGATGATGTCGCGTGTGGCAAAATTATCCGTACAGTCTAAGAGTAAGTCAGGCTTGCCTGCTGCCATATCGAGCAATGCATAAGCGTTGTATTCGTCTAATCGTGCGACTATGCCGCGAGCCTTTATCAAAGGATTGATGCGCGCTAACATGTGCACTGCGGTCAGTGCTTTAGACTGACCAATATCTTCTGGCAAAAACAGCGTTTGCCGTTGTAGATTACTCGCCTCAATCTCGTCATCATCAATCAGATGGACATAACCTACCCCAGCACGCACTAATGTCTCAGAAGCAGGACAACCAAGGCCGCCTGCCCCTATTATGACCACACGTGCTGTCTTTAATCGCAGCTGAGCATCCATATCCCAACCGTCTAATAAAACTTGCCGAGCATAACGGAGCAGCTCATCATCCGATAGCTGTACCATCTCTTCTACCATATTCATCTACAACCTATAATCAAAGAAACCTACTACCAAAAAACCATCTACTGGACTTGTCCTAGCGTGACACGATCATTACCACCGTAGTCTTTTACGGTATGTACTGATTCAAACCCATTGTCTAGAAACAGCTGCCGAACCGCATCCCCTTGATCATAGCCATGTTCAATAGCCAATAACCCACCTGTACAGAGATATGTCGTTGCGTGCTGGACGATATGCTCGATATCAGCTAAACCCTGATTGGGTGCACTGAGCGCACTAATCGGTTCAGCTGTTAGACCTGCCAAATGCTCGTCTGTCTCGTCAATATACGGAGGGTTTGATACAATCACGTCAAACTGCGGCTCATCGTTAGTAGGTAGCGCTTGATACCAACTGCTTTCGACAAACTCAACATTGGCAACGCTATTGCTCACGGCATTGTGCTGAGCAACTTTGAGCGCCTCTGACGATAAATCAACCGCTACGACTTGCCAATTAGCGTGTTTTAATTCATGGGCAAGACTGATAGCGATACAACCTGACCCTGTTCCCAAATCTAGCAATCGTTTGTTACAAAGTTGCGCTGAATGAGCGTTTATCCAGTTCAATACTTGCTCAACCAATACCTCGGTATCGGGTCTAGGAATCAAAGTATGCTCGTTTACCCTAAAGTTAAGCGACCAAAACTCCTGCTGCCCAGTCAGATACGCAAGTGGTATGCCTTGCTGCATTTTTACCATACCATCATTGAAACGTGCTACCTCACTATCAGTGAGCTGATAATCTTCATCAGTCATCAACGCTATCGCAGGCTGGTCAATGACATACAATAACCAATCAGTTAACCAAAATGACGGTAGCTGATTATTTGACTCACCATTCGTCAGTTGTTGAATCTGCTGCTTGATTTGACGAATGGTTGATACGGTCATAGATAGCTCTTAAAAAACAGTGGATGGATAAAGGTAAAATGCTGCTGAGCCTACTCTGATGCGCGTGGTGGCTCTTTGGTATCGGTCAGGTTATGATTGGTTTTGCTTAGCTTGTCACCTACCCCGTTACCACCGCTGCCATCATTATTATCATCGCCATAAATATCATCGTTATCACCAATGACAATATGTCTATCAACAAAGTAAATCAGTGCCAAAATTGGAATACCAATAGCAAAGGTAAAGATAAAGAAAAACGGATAACCCATATTATCGACGATAGCACCAGAATAACCACCCATTACTTTGGGTATTAGCGTCATCAGTGAGGAAAAAATCGCATACTGTACAGCAGTAAAGCGAATCGATGTCAGTGCTGATAAGAAAGCGATAAATACAGCGCTTGCAAGGCCCGCAGCCAAGTTATCAAATATCACTGCCATATACATGATTGGCAGGCTACCTGGGTTATATGTCAATACCACAAACAACAGGTTGGTCGCACACGCTAAAATCGCGCCTATCATCATGGCATGCATGATACGGAAACGCTGAGCCAAAATCCCGCCCAAGAAGCCACCTGCAATTGCCATAATCACACCGACCAGTTTTACGGCATTGGCGATATCTGTTTTGCTAAAGCCCATATCTTGATAAAAGACGTTGGAGATCACGCCTGCGACGATATCTGAGATACGGTATAGACCAATCAAGGCTAAGAGTAGCAGGGCTTTTTTGCCATAACGTCGGAAAAAATCTAAGACAGGCTCGATCCATGTTGCCATGGCCACTTCTTTTTTCACCAGTCCTACTTGTACTAGTGCATAACCTGCTGCCATTGCCGCGCCTAGGCTTACTAATAAGTGCAAGGTTTCTACAAAGAAACTAGAAAACGCGCCTTCGAACTCTGGTAAGACTTGTCCCATCAATATATAAACAGCGATAAAGGCAATCACTGAAAATACAAACAACGCTACCAGTCTGACGTAGTCTTCACGAGTTTCAGCGACCAACGGAGCTTTGTTAATGATTTTTGGTTGATTGATAATAAAGTACAGCAATAATAATGGCGCGCACGCGACCAATGCTAAAAAGTAAAATTTAATCACTGACATTACTATTAGTGGTATCAAGGCCACTGTGCTATCAAATACTGTATTGATCAAAATATTAATCAGGTAAATAACACCAAACAGCAGACCTGGGATAAGTAGTAACGCAGAATAAATCAGGAATACTTTTAAGTTACCTTTCTGCTTTTTACTTTGCAGGGTCTCAGCGGTTGGCTCATAACTGGCAAACGTCGTTAATACCCCTAATGTCATAACCCCTGCCATGATGTAATAGGTATTGCGCCACGCTTCATAACTATAAAACGTCTCATTTGAGCCGAAATAATCAGCCAAATATAACGCGCCTGCCCCTGCGACAATCATACCGATACGGTAGCCTGACACATAGATAGAGGACAGGATAGACTGCATAGACGGCGGTGCAAGCTCAATACGGTACGCATCAATCACGATATCTTGCGTCGCAGAAGAGAACCCAAGCAGCACGGCCGCACCTGCCATATAAACCAAGACATCTTCGCTAACAGGATTTACCCTTGCCATCAAAAAAATCGCCAACACAATAAGCAGCTGTGATACCACCATCCAACTACGACGACGCCCTAGCCACTTGGTCAAAAATGGTACAGGAAGCGCATCAATCAATGGCGCCCAAATAAATTTAAACGAATACCCCAGTGCTGCCCAGCTGAACATAGTGACGACACTACGATCAATGCCTGCTTCTCTCAGCCATAGCGACAGACTTGAGAAAATCAGCAGAATAGGTATACCCGCTGAGAACCCCAAAAACAGCATAATAATGACACGAGGATCGAGATAAGCTTTTGTAGCCTCGCCCCATGACTTTTTGGCAATTGGTTGATTGGGCGGTACAGATTTGACAGCAGACATAATAACTCACCAACAATTCAGACAAAGAACACAACCGCGCACAATTTTTATCAATCTTTAGAATCAGTTATCGACAAAAGGATCGATAAAAATTGCTCTACGTTGCACCAATATTATGATTACAACAAAATCCAGTTATGGTACTTGAGAACCTTTATCTTGACTAGATGTTTTTGCATTAACTTAGCGATTGCAGGCCATGGGCAATCGCTTATATTTCTTAATAGTAACGCAAAAAACTGCAGTGTTTTACCAAGGTTATCTTAGCTCTCTTTTTTATTGCTAATTTCTATTTTGAAGGATGTCTGACAATGACATTATTTATAGGTAATATAAAGGTAGTAGTAAAACTGACGCAGGCTTGATTGGTTAGGTGCACTCTATTGGTTTACTCTTAACTGGCGATGATAAGCAAGGGCGTTAATAATGATTGAGATAAACAAAACATCAAGTATTTTATGATTGGTAATTTAAAACTTATAATTCTTATATATTAGTTTTATAAATCCACTCAGCTTAGTTATGCTTTGTACATAAACAACGACTACCGAGATTCACGGTTTGTTCTTTCGATTATCATAGCCTAGGAGTTATACCATGCCCGACTCAACCAATAACACCACTGGCAAAAACACTGCCCCAGATGCTGCTCGTTGTCCTGTAGATCACGAAAGCAACAATAATAATGCGCCTACTAACACAACCTATGATCAGGGTGATGGTCAAGGCCCAACGATCCATAGCGAAAACGTTGATAACTCGCACGAGGCTCAACGTCCTAGTAGGGGTGGCTGCCCTGTTATGCATCAAGCGCACACTACCACTGCTTCTGCTGCGACAGATTGGTGGCCAAATGCTCTAAACTTAGACATATTGCATCAGCAAGATAAAAAGACTGACCCAATGGGTGAAGACTTTGATTATGCTGAAGCATTTAAACAGCTAGATCTAGAAGCGGTCAAAACTGACCTAAAAAACCTAATGACTGAGTCGCAAGAATGGTGGCCAGCGGATTGGGGTCACTATGGCGGCTTGATGATTCGTATGGCATGGCATTCAGCTGGTACGTATCGCGGTGCTGATGGTCGCGGCGGCTCTAATACCGGTAACCAACGCTTTGCACCATTGAACAGCTGGCCTGACAACGTCAACCTTGACAAAGCCCGTCGTCTACTGTGGCCAATCAAGAAAAAATACGGCAATAAATTGTCTTGGGCCGATTTGATGATTTTGGCAGGTAACATGGCTTATGAGTCTATGGGCTTTAAAACTCTAGGTTTTGCTGGTGGTCGTGCTGATATCTGGCATCCAGAAAAAGACATCTATTGGGGTTCTGAGCGCGAATGGCTAGCTGCTACCAAAAACCGTTACGACAGTGATGAAGAGCGCGAATCATTAGAAAATCCTTTAGCTGCTGTGCAAATGGGGTTGATCTATGTCAACCCTGAAGGTGTCGACGGCAACCCTGACCCACTAAAAACTGCTCAAGATATGCGTACTACTTTTGCTCGTATGTCAATGAACGATGAAGAGACTGTCGCTCTAACCGCTGGTGGACACACCGTTGGTAAATGTCACGGTAATGGTGATGCGACGATACTAGAAGACGAGCCAGAAGCCGCTGACATTGAAGAGCAAGGTCTAGGCTGGCGTAATCCTAAAGGTCGTGGTAATGCAGGTGATACCGTTTCAAGTGGTATCGAAGGCGCATGGACCACCAATCCGACCCAATGGGACCACGGTTATTTCGAGCTACTATTGAACCATGAATGGGCACTGACCAAAAGTCCAGCCGGTGCATGGCAGTGGGAACCAACTGATATCAAAGAAGAAGATCGTCCACTAGATGCTCATGATCCAAGTGTTCGCCGTAACCCAATCATGACTGATGCAGATATGGCATTAAGCAAAGATCCTATCTATCGTGAGATTTCAGAGAAGTTCCATAACAACCCAGAGTACTTCGATGAAGTGTTTGCTAGAGCTTGGTTCAAACTGACTCACCGCGATTTGGGGCCAAAATCTCGTTACTTAGGTGCTGATGTACCGAGCGAAGACTTTGTATGGCAAGACCCTATCCCTACAGGTAATGCGGACTTGACTGCTGATGATATTGCAACGCTAAAAGCACAGATTTTAGACAGTGACCTTAGTCGTCGTGAGTTAATCATTACAGCATGGGACAGCGCTCGTACCTTCCGCGCTTCGGACTATCGCGGCGGTGCAAATGGTGCACGCATCCGTTTAGCTCCTCAGAAAGATTGGGCAGGCAACGAGCCAGAACAGCTACAACGTGTACTTGAGACATTGACTAGCATTCAATCTGGCTTTGATAAAGACGTTAGCTTAGCAGACCTTATTGTATTGGCCGGTAATGCCGCTATTGAACAAGCAGCAAACGATGCAGGCGTAGATATTACTGTACCGTTTAATCCAGGTCGCGGTGATGCTGACGCTGAAATGACTGACGCCGAATCTTTCGCTGATTTAGAGCCGCTACATGATGGCTATCGTAACTGGATTCAGGGCGACTACGCGGTATCACCAGAAGAGATGCTACTTGATCGCACGCAGTTAATGGGATTGACAGCACCTGAGATGGTCGTATTGCTTGGTGGTATGCGAGTGCTTGATACCAACCACGGTCAGAGCCAACATGGTGTCTTTACTGAACGTGCTGGCGTGCTTACCAATGACTTCTTTGTCAATTTAACAGACATGAACTACACATGGCATCCTGTAAAAGCAGCCGACAATACTGCTAATAGCTACGAAGTACGTGAGCGTGGTACAGGAAACGTCAAATGGCAAGCAAGCCGTGTAGACTTGGTATTTGGCTCTAACTCTATATTACGTGCTTATGCTGAGCTATACGCGCAAGATGATAACTTAGAGAAATTCGTTCGTGACTTCGTCCGCGCTTGGAACAAGGTTATGAATGCAGATCGCTTCGATATTGCTAAATAAACTGAGTTTGAAATTGGTCAATACCGACTAATTAATAGTAATAAATAACTTTATAACTAACGAACAGCTATCTTTTAGAAGGTAGCTGTTTTTTTATGCTTAGTTTTTTATGCTTAATAGTGACCGCTCTTTATAAGTTGTTAGGTCAAATGGCTTCTCTGGATAAACAACGCTTACTGACTAAACAGCATTTACTGAACAAATGATTTTTTATCATTGCAAAATACAAATTCTATATTCATAATTATCATAAATTGATAGCTATTTATTATATACAAGAATAATAGCTTTGTTTTACACTATTTTATTACTGTATGTTCAGACATTTTTACTTTCATATACAGACGAGGTTTGTATATTTATACAATAGGATTAAGTTATGGCAATCGACGTAGTGGTCAACCAACGGCATTTGCAGATTCAGCTCAAACAGCTAGAAACAGTATGGCATACGGTGATTAACGGTTATAACTTAAGCCAGGCGGCGACCGTGCTACATACCAGTCAATCAAGCTTATCAAAGCATATTGCTGCACTAGAAAACCAGTTAAAGACGGAAGTATTCGTGCGCCAAGGCAAACGCCTGACGGGACTGACCACTATGGGCACAGCGCTTATGCCTCATATCGAGTCTATCTTTGCTGAAATTCGTACCATTGAAAACCTCAGTTTAGACTTTAATAATCCTAATATCGGTACGCTGACGATTGCCACCACTCACACACAAGCGCGTTATGTACTGCCGCAAGTGGTTAAAGAGTTCAAAGATCGTTTCCCTAAGGTAAATTTGATTTTGCAACAAGCAGATCCTGAGACCATCGCTCAGATGGTCATCCGTGGTCAAGCCGATATCGGTATTGCCACTGAGTCCTTGCTGCATAATAATTATCTTAGATGCTATCGTTACTATGACTGGACGCATCGCGTTATCGTACCAAGTGATCACGAACTGGCTAGTCAAGAGTCTATTGATCTGCCCACGCTTGCCAGCTATCCGATTGTGACTTATCACGGTGGTTTTACAGGACGCGGCGCGATTGACAAGACGTTTGATGAAGCAGGATTAGAGCCGGATATTGTATTAGCGGCACTTGATGCCGATGTGATCAGCACCTATGTCGGTCTGGGCCTAGGTATTGGTATCATCGCAGAAATGGCATTTGAGCCAAGCCATTATCAAAACCTTACGGCGATCCCCGTCGATCATTTTGGTCGCTTTACCAGTTGGATGGCGGTACGTGATGACGCAGAAATCCGTCAATATGGACGTGCGTTCATGGAGCTATGCCAAAAGCAATTTGCAAATTAATGAGCATTTGTTAAATAAAGTATCTCAGACTTGCTCACCCTTACTAGACTGAGCTGTGGATGATAAAATAGATTCTAGAACGTTATTCAATGTTTCTTTTATATATTATTCACACTTGTATTGATATTTGGTCGAATGAAATTGATTTGCGACTAAATATCAATACATATTAACTTGCTCTTTTGTAAACAGGTGATACCGCTCATGGAAAAATTCGTAGCGATCATTATGGCAATTTTTGCCGCCCCTCTACTCATTGGCGGCGCTTATTTATTGTCCTTAGGCGGTAGTCCTTACTACCTCATTGCTGGCGTCATTATACTAACGACAGCTTTTTTATTGTTCAAAAAACACTGGAGTGCTTACGGGTTATATGCGCTATTTATCGTAGCGACCATGGCTTGGGCACTTTGGGAATCTGGGTTCTATTGGTGGGCGCTAGCACCTCGAGTTGGCTTCCCGCTTATATTTGGTTTGCTCATGCTATTGCCATGGGTATCCAACAAAATGCGTGGGCCTAAAACTCAAGTAGCTTCAAATAGCACACCAACTATAAACAACGTTAAGAAAAGCCCTCTGTATTATTGGGGACTGCTCGTAAGCGTAATCGTAGGTGCACTACTCTCTTTTGGTAGTCTAGCTAATAATGCCACTGACAAACTCGGTGAGCTTAACTTGACTGCTGCAAATGATGACGAGCAAAACGTCAGCTCAGATGAGACCTCAGCCAACCTTGGTGACCCGTTATCAAATGGTCAGCAAACGCCAGATGGCGAATGGAGCGCGTATGGTCGTACTGATTATGGTCAGCGCTACTCACCTCTAGATAAAATCAATACCGATAACGTCAAAGATTTAGAACTGGCATGGCAAATCCAAACAGGTGATGTCAAAGGTCCTAACGATGTCGGTGAGACCACTTATCAGGCAACACCATTAAAGATTGGCAACGGTTTATACTTATGTACCCCTCACAACTGGGTACTAGCGCTAGATGCCGACTCTGGTGAGACGCTATGGAAGTTTGATCCTCAAGTAGAGGAAAACTTACAACGCCAGCACCAAACCTGTCGCGGCGTATCTTATTATGCTGGTCAAGCAACCAGTCCTGTGCAAGTACAAAAAATTGCTGGTAATACCTTTGAAAACGCATCTAAGCAATGTGATGCCAAGATATTTATCCCAACGTCTGATGCGAAACTATATGCACTCGATCCAAATACTGGGCAACGCTGCCAAGACTTTGGTGATGATGGTGCATTAGACTTGATGCATAACATGCCGTTCAATCAAGCAGGTTACTATTATTCTACGTCACCACCAGTTATCGCGGGTGATACTATCATCGTCGCTGGTGCTGTCAATGATAACTATGACGTCAACTCGCCTTCTGGTGTGATCCGTGCGTATGATGTCAATACCGGTGAGCTTCTTTGGAACTGGGATTCAGGCGATCCTGATAATACAGCGCCTTTCGATGTCAATGATCCAACCCAAACTTATAAGACCAGCTCACCAAATTCATGGTCAGTCGCTACTGCCGATGAAGAGCTTGGATTGGCGTACTTCCCTATGGGTAACCGTACACCTGATCAGCTAGGAAACTACCGAAATGCCGCTGAAGAAAAGTATGCAACGTCTGTTGTCGCTCTAGATATCGAGACTGGTGAAGCACGCTGGGTTCAGCAGTTTGTCCATCATGACCTTTGGGACATGGACACGCCTGCGCAGCCAACCTTACTTGATCTAGATACGGCCGATGGTGTACAGCCTGCGCTGGTTGTACCCACCAAACAAGGTGATGTATACGTCTTGAACCGCGCAACTGGCGAGCCGATTGTACCCATTAAAGAACGTGATGCACCGCAAGGCTATCTGGTAGCGGGAGAGCACGCAGCGCCAACTCAGCCTTATTCTGGCTTGAGCTTTGAGCCTGAACCACTGACTGAAAAAGACATGTGGGGTGCCAGTCTCGTCGATCAAATGATGTGCCGTATTGAGTTCAATCAGCTCAACTATGATGGTCGCTATACCCCGCCATCAACAAATGGTAGCTTGGTCTATCCTGGTAACTTTGGTACCTTTAATTGGGGCGGTATTGCAGTCGATCCTGAGAATGGCGTGATGTTTGGTATGCCGACTTACTTGGCATTTACCTCAAAACTCATTCCTAGAGACACGTTGGGCGATGCAGAAACCAATAAAGGCGAGCAAGGCGTCAATGCCAATGAAGGTGCAGATTATGCAGTAGAATTGGGGCCCTTCTTGTCACCATTAGGTGTACCTTGTCAGCAGCCACCATGGGGCACAATCGCTGGTGCTGACCTAGCCACAGGTGATATCGCTTATCAACGCAAAAATGGTACGGTACAAGACTTGTCTCCTATTCCTATCAAACTGGAACTGGGCGTACCTGGTATCGGTGGACCTATCATCACTAAAGGCGGCGTCGCATTCTTGTCAGCGGCGACAGAAAACAACTTCCGAGCTTATGACTTAAAAAATGGCGACGTGCTATGGAATGTCCGTATTCCAGCAGGTGGTCAAGCCACGCCAATGACTTACTTAAACTCTAAAGGTGAGCAAATGGTCGTATTGGTTGCAGGTGGTCATGGTTCAGTTGGAACAACCATCGGTGATTATGTCTTAGCTTACAAACTTAGCGACCAAGATAAATAATGTTGCATTTGGTTCTTAAGATAATGATTATTTAATTTATCATTATATTATAATCTTATAATTAGAGAAGCAGGTAACTTAGGTTGCCTGCTTTTTTTAATGCCATCTTTTTTTAATGCCATAGTATAATGCTGCTAAATCCTTTTATTACCTTACTTATGGTTTATTTATCGCTTATTTTGACAAACGACAACCTTTATAAATACACCTTAATAATTGTTAAGCGAGCTTAAAAACAGAGTTAACTGACTTTGTTATGATTCATTAACAGTGACTAGCGGCACTTGAAACTACCACTGTCTATAAGCATATCAGTAGAAAATAATTTACACACTACTGGAACATTTATGAGTAATAAAATCCCTTTATCTTTTTTAGATCTTGCGCCTGTGCCTCAAGGCAAAACCATCGCTGAAGGCATCGCCCAAACAGTGGAAACCGCGCAGCAAGCAGAAAAATCAGGCTTAAACCGCTACTGGATGGCAGAGCATCACAATATGCCGGGCATCGCCAGTGCAGCCACCTCAGTACTACTATCGCATATCGGTAGTAAAACCGACCGTATCCGTATTGGTGCTGGCGGCGTTATGCTACCGAACCATGCCCCTCTCGTGATTGCTGAGCAGTTTGGTACTTTGCAGGCATTATATGGTGACCGTGTGGACCTAGGCCTAGGCCGTGCACCTGGTACTGATGGTGCGACGTTTCAGGCACTTCGTCGACAAATGAAAGATGCCGAACGCTTTCCACAAGATGTGCAAGAGCTGATGTATTTCTTAGGTAATGATACAGATGGCAGCCCTGTACAGGCATTCCCTGGCGCAAAATCAGGCATACCGATTTGGATATTAGGCTCTTCTCTATTTGGTGCGACTTTGGCTGCACATTTAGGACTACCTTATGTGTTTGCCTCTCACTTCGCCCCGCAAATGCTTGGGCAAGCAATTGAGGCTTACCGTGAACAGTTTAAACCGTCTGTCTATCTAGATAAGCCTTATGTGATGCTAGCTGCAAACTTATTGCTGGCTGATGATGATGCGACCGCCGAGTATCATTTTACTTCAGCACAGCAGAGTTTTGTACGTCTGCGTCGTGGTGAGACAGGTCAAATGCCTAAGCCTACCCACGATATGGACAGTATCTGGAGTCAAGCAGAGAAAATGATGGTAGATAACGCATTGTCAGTATCATTCATTGGCTCTGTCGACACGGTCAAACCAAGACTCGCTGCGTTTTTGGCAACCCATCAACCAGATGAGCTGATTGTGACGGCCAATATATATGACCAAGCTGCCCGTATCCGTTCACTTGAACTTACACCGGAGCTAAACTTATTTACTTTACAATGAAATGAGACACTTGCATAATTATTGATGAACCTTAACTGGATTTTTGACATGGAAGCAACTCCCATTATCGGTGCATCGCTCATGATTGGCTCGTCGATATTTATGTATATCGTCGCCTTTCTTGCAGTTATGGCTATCGGTGGTTATTTAACCTATCGTACTAGTCCAAAGCGCAAGCAGCGCCGTGAAGACAAGCGTAATAGCGAACGCTAGATTAATACCAGAAGCCCTCTTTTCTTATTTGAAAAGAGGGCTTTTTTAATGCTGTTAAAATTAGATAAGGCGAAAGTACTTACTTATTTAAAGATAGTATAAAATCTGTATTACATTAATCCAAGGGCACGTAACGTCGCTGCCCCAATCGCCATACCAAACATGCCGACAACAGTGGTAAATGCCAAAATATTAGCCGCCAATACATCATTACCACCCATTGCTTTTGCCATGACATAGCTGGCTGCAGCTGTTGGTGATGCGACCATCAAAAACAACACCCCCATATGCACGCCTGATAATCCAAAGCCAAGTCCAACAGCGATCGCAATCAATGGCGCAATGACAATTCGTCCAATGCTCGCTTGCATGGATAAGCCCGAAGGATGCAACATAGACTTTAGGTTAATACTAGCACCCGCACAGATCAGTGCTAACGGCAGAGCCACCGCTGCCAGTAAGTCGCCAGTCGTATGAATTACCCCAGTAAGCGGTGGTAACGGCAATGCTTTGTAGACGAATGCCCCAACCAATGCCAAAATCAAAGGATTGGTCAGTAACTTTTTCACAATCATCGTGCCGCGACTAACCCATGTGTCATCCACGCTTTTGGATACGCGGCTTAGGGTAATGACCGCTAAGATATTAAACAGTATCGTCACCACGCCCATATAGACCGCACCGATACTTAACCCTTGCGCGCCGTAAGCGTTGGCCACGGTTGCAAGGCCAATGATGGCCATGTTGCTACGGAATACGCCTTGTACAAACACACCTTGGTCCTCAGGACGCTTGACGAAGCGTTTGGCATAAAACTCTGCGCCAATAAATAATATAAACGTCACCAAGATACCAACAAGGATAAGCGTAATTTGCTTACCATAATCGACGTCGCTATCGACCACGCTAAAAAACAATAAACACGGCAAGCAATAATTAAAGACAAAACTTGATGCCTGATCGATAAAAGTTTGGCTTGCCTCACCGCGTCGTTGCATAAAAAAACCCAACCACATTAAGGCAAGGTTGGGTAAGACAATGGTAATAGCAAAAACAATAGCATCAATCATAAGTAGACTCAGTTCGGTGACAAGCCCATCAATATATGGACATCAGCGATACAAATTAACAAGTAGTAAGAAAATTTACTGACCTAGTATAGAGACAAAGTAGCAAGTAGGACAAGGTTACATATGACTTTCTTTTAAAATCGAACGTTTTTTTGACAAACAAAAGCCCGTAACGAAATGTCATTACGGGCTTTTATACTATAAGTGCTTTATTATAAAAGGCTTTACTACATTGCTATTATGAGTCCAATGCAGCTTTTACTTTTTTATGCTTTTTAACCGTCATCGCCAACAACTGAATAGCAGCAGGGGTTACACCGCTTACGCGTCCCGCTTGAGCTAGCGTCGCAGGACGAACTTGCGTAAGTTTCTGTACTATCTCATTCGATAGACCTGACACGATACTATAATCAAAGTCTAACGGCAGCGCCGTATTTTCTAGTCGCTTCATTTGATCGATATCTTCTTGTTGACGGTCGATATAGCCGGCGTATTTGACAGAAATCTCTATCTGCTCGCCCACTTGCGCATCGACGGTTGAGTCCGTGATAGCGGCGATATCAGCAAAATGTATTTGCGGACGCTTTAGCAAATCAAAGGCAGTCGACTCTTTAGACAGCACTTCACCAGTTTGCTCAGTGACCTGCTTACCTAAAGCATTAGCAGGCGTGGCCCACATATCTTTTAAACGTGAGGTTTCTGTCGCGATGGCTTCCATTTTTTCTTGATAGGCTTGCCAGCGTATATCGTCTACTAGACCCAGCTTGCGACCAGTCTCAGTCAAACGCTGATCAGCATTGTCTTCACGTAAGAGCAAGCGATATTCTGCACGGCTCGTAAACATACGATACGGCTCGGTAGTACCGTGGGTAATCAAGTCATCGACAAGCACACCAAGATACGCTTCATCGCGGCGCGGTGTCCACGTGTCAAACTCGCTATTATTAGTAGTGACCAATGCCGCGTTGGTACCAGCGAGCAAGCCTTGTACGCCCGCTTCTTCATAGCCTGTCGTACCATTAATCTGACCCGCAAAGTACAGACGATCAATCGACTTGGTTTCAAGCGTTGGTTTTAGGTTTTGTGGATCAAAGTAATCATACTCAATCGCATAACCTGGACGAGTAATATGGGCGTTCTCTAAGCCTTTCATACTATGAATAAAGTCTAACTGCACATCAAATGGCAAACTGGTCGAGATACCATTTGGATATAGCTCATGTGTGGTCAGACCTTCTGGCTCGATGAAAATCTGATGGCTGTCTTTATCCGCAAAGCGATGAATCTTATCTTCGATAGATGGGCAATAACGCGGGCCTACGCCTTCGATTTTGCCAGAAAACATTGGTGAACGGTCAAGGTTTTCACGAATGATGTCATGAGTACGCGCATTGGTATGGGTGATATAACAATTGACCTGCTCAGGATGCATAGAAACATCACCCATATAGCTCATCACTGGCAATGGCGTATCACCTGGCTGTACCGTCATCACGCTAAAGTCAACACTACGCGCATCGATACGAGCTGGCGTACCTGTCTTTAGACGACCAACTGGCAGCTTGAGCTCACGTAAACGATCTGCCAACTTGATAGACGGCTGATCCCCTGCACGGCCACCCTTTGAGTTTTCCATACCAATATGAATGACACCGCCCAAGAAAGTCCCTGAGGTTAATACAACCGTTTCAGTCTTAAAGACAATACCTGTAGACGTTACAACAGCCGTCGCACGGCCATTCTCTACCAAGATATCGTCAGCGGCTTGCTGGAATAAGTCTAGGTTCGGCTGGTTTTCTAACGTATGGCGAATCGCCGCTTTATACAGAATACGGTCTGCTTGCGCACGCGTGGCACGAACGGCAGCCCCTTTACGGCTGTTTAGTACGCGAAACTGAATACCAGCCTTGTCCGTTGCCAGCGCCATTGCACCGCCTAGCGCATCAATCTCACGCACTAAATGCGATTTACCAATACCGCCAATCGCAGGGTTACAACTCATCTGCCCGAGCGTCTCGATATTATGCGTCAACAATAAGGTCTGTGCGCCCATACGTGCAGCCGCCAGAGCAGCTTCTGTGCCAGCATGACCACCGCCGATCACTATCACGTCGTAATGTTTTGGGTATTGCATGTGTGCCTCACTTGACTCATAACGCTGCTGATTGCCATATCCTATTTTCAAATAAGAGAACAGTCAGCAAATAAACGTCAGTCGAATTTATAAAAAGGTAACGACTCAGATAAGTCGTTCATAATTGGTTAGGGCGTGTTCTTATTTCAAAAATGGTGATAAAAATGAGGTAAATTGCAGCCAAACAAGGAAAATAGCGCAGATAATATCAGGATACTAACCAGCTATTTGACATAGTTTGGCAATATTTAACCATTTTTAGCCCATCCAGATGCTTTTGTTCAGATTAAGAACACGCCCTGAATAACCCATAATTATAACAATTTTTTGATACTTAAAAAACGTTAGAACAAAAACTATTAAAATTAAGCAAAAAGCTCTCTACTCTAGTTACTGTTTTAATCATCATTTTGGTTATTATTGCCAGGGCTAAGCGGTACGATCTGATCTGATTGACCACTAGACAGCATATGATGGCTACCATACCCTTCTGGATTGATCTGTAGATAGGCGTTCATTTGACCAATCGCCTCACCATCATCACTGGCCAAAATCTGCTCTTTGATGAGTTCAACTGGCGGTAACGGTAAGTTTTTGAGCAGGGCCAAGCGTTGATGGTTATCACCCTTGTTTACTACCAATTCGATAAGCTGACGGGCATCAATAGGCAAATCTGGTGTATTCTGTGCCAATAACGCCAAATGATAAGCGCCTGCAGGGTCTTGGTCTACAACAATGCGCTGTTCGATAGCCACATATGTCGCTTCAGTTGCACCGCCTGCCACACTAAGCTGATGAATACACTTGAGTGCTGAGTATGACTCATTATTAGCAATCTCAATAATGCGTGTCGATTCATTTTTTAAACGTTCACGGCGCTTTTCAATCGCCGCCTGCTCAGCCGCTTCTCTTTGCTCATTTGACTGTTCGCTGGTTTGGTTATTCATAAAGCTCTCTTACTCATCTGATAATTATTATTTATATCGCTGGTATCTTGGACAATATATGGGGGTAAATCCCATAAAAACAACGAAGCCTAATGACATAGGCGCGTGAAAATACTAATGGGGACAAGAATAGATACGCTACTAACGACAATAATAGCGACAATAAAAAACCCAAATAGCCATTAAATGACTACTTGGGTTTGCTGTGCTCGTATCTTACAAAGGCTAATTGGACATTAAAGACATCCAATTAACACTTTTAAGTATTAAGCAGCAGGGCTGTTTGCTTCAACCAATGGCTTTAGCTCGCCTGATTGATACATTTGTAAGATGATGTCTGATCCACCCATCAACTCACCATCAATCCATAATTGCGGGAACGTTGGCCAATTCGCGATTTTTGGCAACGTTGCACGGATTTCTGGGTTTTCTAAAATGTTTACAAACGCAAATGGACGACCAATCTGAGTCAACACTTCGATAGAGCGCGCTGAAAAGCCACACTGTGGAAATTGCGGTGTGCCTTTCATGTAGATAATGACTTTATTGTCACGGATTTGATCACGGATCAATTGTTCAACGTCGTTTGCAGCAGTGTTTGGGGTTTGCTCACTCATAAAAGCTCCTATTGATAAAGCGGTTCATTAAAATGATTATTTATATAAAAATAATTGTGTAAAGACGTGGCTGATACATGGGGCGACTGCCGCTGTATTACAAGCACGAATTTCAATCTATGTAGGTTCGACAGCATTAGGGACTAATAATACCACGGCATTGGCCATGATGCCCTCTTGACGACCCGTAAATCCCAATTTTTCAGTCGTGGTCGCTTTTACACTGATATTGCTAATATCTGTTTGTAAGTCGCTAGCGATATTAGCGCGCATTGCTGGATTATGCGGCGCTAACTTTGGACGCTCGCACATTACCGTAATATCAGCATTACCTAGGCTATAACCAGCCTCTTGCACTTTACTATAAACATAACGCAGCAATACTCGTGAATCCAATCCAGCATGTGCCGCATCGGTATCGGGAAAATGCTGCCCGATATCGCCAAGCGCCAATGCACCAAGTAGCGCATCAGCCAATGCGTGCAAGACCACATCACCATCAGAGTGTGCCAGCAAACTGTGAGTATGCTCAATAGGCACGCCTGCTAGAATGACATATTGCTGCTGCTGACCATTATTATGAAAAGCATGAACATCGATACCTTGACCAATTTTTATCATTATTATTCCAAGATGAGTTAAAGGTGATTAAAATAATTCAAAACCACTATCTGAATTTTCAAAGTGGTTTTACTAGTAGCCAGACACCATCGGTCGCCACCAGTTTCAATTAACTGGTATAATATGACGTTTATTTTATCATAATACCAGATCCAAAAGACAAGCTGACGTTGCTGTGCTGAGACTACGTATTGTAGTGATTGCATAACGCTTGGCGTCGGCATGTACTTTGGATAACGTATAAATAGTTGAGCCGTTTTATGTCAGCCATACAAAATACCTCAAGCACAACCGTTTCTGAGTCTTTTAATGCTCATCGCCCTTTAACACTTGCTGATGTCGAAAATCCTAGTACCAAGCATGTGATTGTCGGTATGTCAGGCGGGGTCGATTCTTCTGTATCAGCCGTATTACTTCAACAGGCAGGCTTCAAGGTCGAAGGCTTGTTTATGAAGAACTGGGAAGAAGATGACGGCACCGAATACTGTACGGCGATGGATGATTTAGCAGACGCGCAAGCCGTATGTGACAAAATCGGTATGAAGCTGCACACGGCCAACTTTGCTATGGAATACTGGGATCGCGTATTCGAGCACTTTTTGGCAGAATATAAAGCAGGACGCACCCCAAACCCTGATATCTTGTGCAATAAAGAAATTAAGTTTAAGGCGTTTTTGGACTATGCGTTGACCCTTGGGGCAGATTATATCGCTACAGGTCACTATACGCGCCGCAGTGTGAACTATACCAATGCCGAAGGTGATGAGGTTGCACAGCTCTTACGCGGTCTTGATAATAATAAAGATCAAAGCTATTTCTTGCATGCGGTTGGCGGTGACAAAATCGCCAAAACGCTATTTCCCGTTGGTGAGCTTGAAAAGCCAGTGGTACGTCAAATTGCTGAAAATCATGACCTAGCGACGGCTAAAAAGAAAGACTCTACAGGCATTTGCTTTATTGGTGAGCGCCGTTTTAAAGACTTCTTACAGCAATATTTGCCTGCCCAAAAAGGCGAGATACTTACTGATGATAATAAAGTCATCGGTACTCATGATGGCCTCATGTATTACACATTGGGTCAACGCGGCGGCATCGGCATTGGCGGCGTTAAAGACCGTCCGGAAGAACCATGGTTTGTATTGGCAAAAGACTTAGAGAAAAACCGTTTAATCGTCGGTCAAGGGCATGAACATCCCATGCTAATGAGCAACGAGCTAAAAGCCTATAAGCTTGATTGGATTGATGGTTTACCACCTGCGGATGTGTTTAGCGACGAAGGTCTAGCCTGTATGGAGAAGTCTCGCTATCGCCAGCCAGACCAAGCGTGTCGCGTATTTGCGACCAATGCCGATGGCAGCGAAGTGCGCGTGGTATTTGATGAGCCACAGCGCGCCGTCACCCCTGGTCAGTCAGCGGTATTTTATATCGATGAAGTATGTCTAGGCGGCGGCGTGATTGAATCTATTGATGCACCTTGCGGATTTTAATTGATTCCTAAGACCCAACCTAAAGCACAGATGTTGACGCAGTGAATAGATTGAGTTTAACGAGCGTCAACATCGCTTTATTTGCATAGACCGCTTTTTTAATATCATATTTCTGCTATATTACGCGCAACGATTTTGACGTCGTTTATTATATGGTAATTTTTCATCCAGACTCTTGCAGTTTTTTATTTCATAACTACTGAGGCATAACCATGACCCCACTTACCGCTCTCTCTCCAATTGATGGTCGTTACGCATCAAAGGCTGACAGCTTACGTCCTTATTTATCTGAATTTGGTCTAATCAAAGCTCGCGTTACGGTAGAGATTCGCTGGTTGCAGTCTTTAGCTGACAACAGCGCAATTGGTGAATTAGCAGCATTTGATGACCAGACCAACGCTTTTTTGAATGCAATCGTTGATGATTTTAGCGAAGCAGATGCTCAAGCTATTAAAGACATCGAAGCGACGACCAATCATGATGTAAAAGCGGTTGAGTACTTTATCAAAGACAAGTTCCGTGGTCAGGATGCCTTGATTGACTCACTTGAGTTTATTCACTTTGCCTGTACCAGTGAAGATATCAATAACCTATCGTATGCGTTGATGCTCAAAGACAGCCGCGAGTTAGTCGTTGCGAAAATGCAGCAAGTGACTGATAGCATCGTCGACTTATCTATTGCTCATGCTGATCAACCAATGTTATCACGTACACATGGTCAGACAGCCAGTCCAACGACACTTGGTAAAGAAATGGCAAACGTAGCCTATCGCCTAGCCCGTCAAATCAAGCAAATCAATCAAGTAGAGCTATTAGGTAAAATTAATGGTGCCGTTGGTAACTATAATGCGCATTTTTCAGCGTACCCTGATGTCGACTGGCAGAGCCATGCTGAAGCGTTTATCAAACAGCGTCTAAAGCTAACATTTAACCCTTATACGACTCAAATTGAGCCACACGACTATATCGCTGAATTGTTTGATGCCGTTAAGCGCTTCAATACAATCTTGATCGATTTCAACCGTGATATTTGGCAATATATTAGCTTAGGCTATTTTAAACAGCGGCTAAAAGACGGTGAAGTTGGCTCTTCTACCATGCCGCATAAAGTTAATCCAATTGACTTTGAAAACTCTGAAGGTAACTTGGGCGTTGCCAATGCGATGCTGGCCCATTTGGGTGAGAAGCTACCAATTTCACGTATGCAGCGTGACCTATCTGACTCAACGGTGCTGCGTAATATCGGTGTTGGCCTAGCACAGAGCATGATTGCGTTTGATGCTTGTTTAAAAGGTGTTGGTAAACTTGAACTAAATGAACAGCGTTTAAATGATGACTTGAATCAAGCGCAAGAAGTATTGGCAGAGCCGATTCAAACGGTCATGCGTCGCTACCGCGTTGAAAACCCGTATGAGAAACTAAAAGCATTAACTCGTGGTAATGCCATGACTCGTGAAGCCATGCTAACGTTTGTCGAAAGCGATGAGCTATCGGCGGTTAGTGATGCGGATAAAGAACGCTTACGTGCATTGACGCCTGCTACTTATATCGGTAATGCCGCTGAGCAAGCACGCGCTATTAAAGAATGGATTGCCAAGCTGTAATAACTGATAAGAGTATACTTGTAATAAGATCGGACTAGAAAGGTAGGAGCGCCTAGTATTATTTACTCGCTCCTATCTTGATAGCATTTTTATCTTATTAAGTTGTTATCTTAATAGCTATTATCTGAATAAATAGTAACCTTACTTTGAACGCTATGATTGGTTTTGATTCGATTGCTTTTGACTCAAAACCCATAGTTGATAAGTAAGGTTTTATTTTTTATCATCATCGTCATCACTGTCGCCTGGTATGATGGCTTTACCTACAGCAACGGTTCCTTTGACCACGCCTTTGGTAGTTTTATAAGCGATTTTTGCGGGTACTGTGACGATTTTATGGACACAGGCTTGTAGCAAAAACACGCTAGCGATAATGACAACAAAATGCAGCTTTTTCATAACGTTCCTACGATTGAGTGGATGCTCTGATGACAGCTATTATTTTGATAATCGTTATTGTTTATATGTACTATATAAACGTCACCAAAATAATAGACATCAAATAGATGACAATCTTAAACTATTAAAACCTTCCTATAAAGCATCCCTTATTATTAATCTTGTACACCGCCAAAATATGGATTTATCAATGACTTCTATTCCTCTTTGTTTACCCGACTCTATCACGCCTGAGCAATTCCTGACTGAATACTGGCAAAAGAAGCCACTGCTTATTAAGCAAGGGTTGCCGCAGCTAGTTGATATGTTTGAGCCAGATGACATGATTGGTCTTGCACTTGAAGAAGATGCTAGCGCAAGACTGCTGACTCAAGCAGCCAGTAAAAAAGAAGGTCAGGCACAGTGGCAACTTAAAAAAAGCCCACTGAATGAGACTGATTTTGAAAACCTACCAGAGCAATGGACCGTATTGGTACAGAATCTTGAGCAATGGTCGCCAGAGCTTGGTCAGTTGTGGCAAGCGTTTGACTTTATTCCGCAATGGCAGCGCGATGACATCATGGTCTCTTATGCGCCAGCAGGTGGGTCGGTCGGTAAGCATTATGACGACTACGATGTGTTTTTGGCACAAGGCTATGGCTCTAGACGTTGGCAGTTAGGCAAATTCTGTGATGACCAGACAGAATTTGTTGCTGATGAGCCGCTTCGTTTATTTGACGACATGGGCGAGCTTATTTTTGATGAGATACTAGAAGCGGGTGATGTGCTTTATGTACCGCCGAAATTATCACATTTCGGTGTAGCACAAAATGACTGTTTGACTTTCTCGTTTGGTTGCCGCCGTCCAAACCTGATGCAAATCATCGATAGTGTGGCCGATATTGCGACTAACGACAGCAAGCTATTTATCCCGATGCTACTACCGCAAGCGCTACAAGCGTCAGGTGAATTGCAAGCAGATAGTATTGCCGCTATCAAGGCGCAATTGCTAGAGATGCTACAATCTGATCGCGGTGATGATATGACTCGCCAAGCAGTTTCTGAAGTAGTTAGTAAACGCCAATATGATGCGCTGATGCCAGAAGATACGTTAGATACCGATGAGCTAATACAGGCCCTATCAGAAGGGGCCACATTGCAGGCGGACTATAGCAACCGCCTACTCTATAGCCAGACCGATGATGGCACTGTACTGTATGCTAATGGTCAACGTATCGATGGGCTTGATGAATCGGCGATAGCAGTACTAGTACGCTTGGCTAATGGTGAAGCATTGCAGCATAGCGATGTCACCAATGTCGATGCAGACGATTTAAGCGAATGGCTAGAGAACGGCTGGGTATGGGTTGATATTGCTGAATAACATTCTATAATCAATCTTCAGCTAAATAACGCAAACAAAAAAAACCGCTAACTGATAATGACTCAGATAGCGGTTTTTTCTTATACATCTTATGCAATCACTAGTTTGGTAGTTATAGCGCTACCAAACACCGCTTAGCCTTTATAAAAGTTGATATAAAAGCGAAGCGGATTCGTAATTAATGCAGTGATTCTACTCTGTACCAAGCTCAAGCAAGCTCGCGTTACCACCGATTGCTGTGGTATTGATAGTCTTGACTCGCTCAGTGACAAAACGATGTAGGTAGTCAGGCGTTAGCATTTCTGACAAGCCTTCCATATCAGTAACACTAATAACCTGCGTCAAAATACCGTCAGTATTGGCAAGCTCTTGACTGACGGCTTGCACTTCGCTGCGGCTACCAGAGACAGCCACTTGCGCTAGACGATCGATATATAAAAGCGTCACTGTTTGCGAATCATTAGCCACACTCAATACATCTTCGCTGATACCTGTATCGTGCAATATCTTAGCAGCTTCATTACACATCTCATCTTGGCTTGGGCAATGCAATATAACTTCATTACCTGTTAGGAGTGCCGCGATAAGCTGACCCAATACTGCCATGGCTCTAGCAGTTTCGCCGCCGATGACCATCGTCTTACCACGACCAGTTACATACAAGTCATTAGACTCGCCTGTTGCCCCTGTCATACGATGCATCTCATCCAAGCTAGGCGCAGCGCTCAACAAATGGTTGAATAAACGCTTTGCTTTATTGGCATCACCAGTGAGCAATGCCAGTTTTGGAATGGCTGCTTGTAGATACGTTGCGCGATTCACTGCGCCGAGTAATCGCCAAGATTCACAAACCTGGGCATGATTTTTTTTGAATTCAGTCGCCATGTTGCTACTCCTTATGCGAGTTCTGTTTGAGTGGTAGTTTGGGTTTCGGTCGCTGTCATATGAGCAGCTGACTGTTCAGCGTTGACTGTTTCTGAGCTAAGTTGCATGAGACGCGCGACATAGTGCGGGCCACCAGCTTTAGGGCCAGTACCTGATAGACCACAACCACCGAATGGCTGTACGTTTACGACCGCGCCGATTTGGTTACGGTTGATGTAAGTGTTACCGACAAATGCACGGCGCTCAATGTGCTCAACAGTATTTTCAATACGGCTATGGATACCTAACGTCAAACCGAAGCCTGTGTTGTTGATAGCATCAATCAGCTTATTCAAATCACGCGCTTGATAACGCAGTACGTGTAGAATTGGGCCAAAGTGTTCACCACCGATCACATCGATGCTCTTCACTTCAATTGCGGTCGGCAATACAAAGGTAGACTTCTCTTGACTGACGACTGAGCTTGAGCTCATGGGCGTCTGTGCCAAAATAGTAGCAGTCGGCTCAGCACTCATACGTTCGATGTGCGCCTCTAAACCATGCTTAGCATCCGCATCAATTACTGGACCTACATCTGTCGCAGCATATAGAGGATTACCTACAGACAGCTCAGCCATATTACCTTGCAATAGCTCAATTAAATCATCGGCCATCTCTTCTTGTACACACAATATGCGACAAGCTGAACAACGCTGACCTGCTGAACCAAATGCTGATAGTACCGCATCTCTAACGACTTGCTCTGGCAGTGCCGTTGAGTCAACGATCATCGCATTTTGACCGCCAGTCTCAGCGATAAAGACAGGCAACTCACCGCTAGCTTGTGCATGGTCGTTTAGGCTTTGGTTGATACGTTGGGCTGTTTGAGTAGAGCCTGTAAATATCACCCCTGCGATATTGTCAGCCGCCGTCAAAGCGCCACCTACGTCGCCTGCACCAATGACCAATTGCAATGCTTCTGCTGGTATACCCGCTTGATACATCAACTGTGCACCAAAGTGAGCTACCAAACTGGTTTGTTCAGCAGGTTTCGCTACTACCGTATTACCTGCAGCAAGTGCAGCTACAATCTGTCCCGTATAGATAGCCAATGGGAAGTTCCATGGACTAATACAAACGAAAGTACCGCGTGCTTTATACACTTGACGAGACTGCTTGCCAGCCAAGTCTGTGAACTCATGTACGACGTCATCTAGACGCTCTGCTTCGTCAGCATAGAAACGACAGAAATCAACGGCTTCTTTGATTTCATCAATACCGTCTTGCATGGTTTTACCCGCTTCAACTTGGCATAGGGCCATTAGTTCAGCGTAGTTTTCTTCGTATAGCTCAGCAATCTTACGTAATATCTCAGCACGCTTAGCAGCTGGTACATTTTTCCATACATCTTGACCAGCAACAGCAACGTCAATCGCTTGGCGAGCCACTTCAGCGTTAGCATAAGTTACTTTACCAGCACTAACTTCATGGTTCCAAGGCGCAAGTACAGTCTGCGTATCAAGTTGATTCGTTTGACCATCTACTTCATAGGTATCAATAGCCTTGCCATTAATGATAGAGGTTGCTGACCATGTCTTATGCAGATGGCTATCAATAGCTGATTTGAACGGCAGCCATTGTGACTCTACAAAGATATTAGGGCCGAAACTTGCACGACGTTCACCGTAAATCTCTAACGGTAACGGGATGTCTGGATTGTGCAATGTTGCATTACCAAGCAGCTTGTCGTATGGATGCACTGTTAGCTTTTCGATTGGATAAGACTTATCTAGCAACTGATGAACAAACGAGCTGTTGGCACCGTTCTCAAGCAAGCGGCGTACCAAGTACGGTAGCAAGTCCTTATGTGCACCTACTGGCGCATAGATACGTACAGGAATCTCATAAGCTTGCAAAATATGATCATAAAGCGCATCACCCATGCCGTGCAGACGTTGGAATTCAAAATCTCTATGTGCACTCATGGTCATGATTGAAGACAGTGTATGCGCATTATGCGTTGCAAACTGTGGCCAGATTAGCCCGCGCAGATGGTCTGACAATAAGAAGCGCGCACAAGCAAGGTATGCAGTATCCGTACCTTCTTTACGTGTCCAAACTGGATAGCCTGATAGGCCTTTTTGCTGAGCAAGTTTGATCTCAGTATCCCAGTAAGCGCCTTTTACTAGACGTACTGGTATACGATCACCGACTTCAGTAGACAAACGAGCAAGCCATGCTAATACAGCGATAGCACGTTTAGAGTACCCTTGTACAACGATACCTAAACCATCCCAGTCCGCCGTTAAATTATCACGGTACAAAGACTCAAACAGTTTGAGAGAAATCTCAAGGCGATCTGCTTCTTCAGCATCAATACTGATATCGACATTGACTTCACGTGCCGCTTCAATCAATAGCAGGCAGCGCTGACGCAATAAGCCCATTACTTGCGCTTCTTGCGTGGCTTCATAGCGAGGATGCAGTGCTGATAATTTGATAGACACTGACGGCTTTGGCATGCCTTCTTTGACTTTTACGTTCGCCGTAGCTCTGATCGCATGTAGATAGTCATTGAAGTATTTTTCCGCATCTTTATGCGTGATGGCCGCTTCACCTAACATATCAAATGAATAGGTATAGCCTCTATTACGATATGGCTGGCTGTTTTTATTGGCGTCTTCGATGGTCTCGCCCAATACAAACTGATGGCCCATGATACGCATGGCTTTTTGCATCGCACTACGAATGACAGGCTCGCCCATCTTCTTGGTCATGCGATCCAAGAAACCTGATGCAGTGGTGCTGCTATCAATACTGACAACGCGACCAGTCATCATCATGCCCCAAGTAGAGGCATTGACCATAAAGCCATTGTCATTTTTGATGTGCTTTTTCCAGTCAGCCACACTCATTTTGTCATGAATCAACGCATCAGCCGTATAGTTGTCTGGCACACGAATCAAGGCTTCTGCCAAGCTCATTAGCAAGATACCTTCTTGGGTATCAAGGCTATACTCAAGCAATAATGAGTCAACCATCTTGACGGCTTTACCATCATTACGTACGTGCTCGACCAGTTTGCGCGTTTGCTCAGCAGCAGCATCGCGTTCTTCTATACTGGGTTTGGCAAGTGGCAATAACTCAGACAACCAACGTTCTTCATCGGCGCTATATAGCGGTGAGATACGCTTATTTAGCTCTTCTGCTGACTGGGCGAGATACTCAGGCGACAGCATATCAACAGGATTAAACAAGATCGGCTCTTGCGGGGTAAACTGGTCTACTGGGTTCATAATAACTCCATAACTATCGTTTAAAAACCATAATAAATGGTGCTTTAGGAAGTCTGATCGTCCTGTATAACTGCTCATAACCGCTATCAAAAAATAGTGGTTATTGACGGAGATTCACAGCAATAATCAAAAGACCAAACGGCGCCATCACAAAACTAAAAATCCAGCATAGGCTGGAGACGGTTAAGTAGGTCGTTCGACTGTTAAACGGGCTACGTTAACAATACAAAGGCAACAACGAAAAGCTAAGCGGCATTAGTGCCTTCTTCTTGTTAGTAGTGAAAGGAGTGTGATGACCAAATATCGCCTTATTGAACCGAAAAATCGCTCTAATAATCACAAATCTGTCATCTTTGGTGATGCTAATTCACTGTAAGAAAAACCTCTACGGCGTTGATTGAGGTGATGCGCTTAACTCGGCTATAATATCACGAAAGTTTTTTTCAAACTAACGAAATTTATTATTTTCATAAATTAATATATATCTAAATAACAATAACTTACAAGCACTTTATTGGCCATGACGCTTTGGTTACGTTTTTTTGTTTACTATTGCTCATAGTTTGGCATCACCCTACTTAATACTGGTATCAGAAATACTAAACATTTAACCCCAAGAATACCGAGCTTAAATTAAGACGATAGTCTTATAATGATGACAAAAAAAACCCTCCTTATCATCAGCTGATAAGGAGAGTTTCTTGTTTGAGACGCTATCTAATGTCTCACAATGCGTTGCATTATAAGAAGATAATTTTGAACAACAATATAGCAGTCAAAATCCAGACCGCGATACTGATATCTGCAAACTTTCCTGCAATTGCTTTTACAGCCGTAAAGGTAATAAAACCAAGTGCGATACCGTCAGCGATAGAGTATGTAAGCGGTGTGAATAGCAATACCACGACCACTGGTGCTGCTTCTGTTAAGTCGCTCCAGTTAATGTCCTTTAGAGTACCCATCATGAGTACGGCTACATAAAAGATAGCGCCAGCCGTTGCATAAGCTGGAATCATACCTGCTAATGGCGAGAAGAAGATACTGAACAGGAATAACACACCTACCGTAACAGCCATCAAGCCTGTACGGCCACCTGAGGCGATACCAGAGATACTCTCAATATAGCTGGTCGTCGATGAAGTACCCAATAGAGAACCCGCTACTGTCGCTGTTGAATCAGCAAGTAGTGCTTTGCCCATGTTCGGGATATTGCCATCTTTGTCCGTTAATTTTGCTTGGCTAGTGGTAGCAATCAAAGTACCAGCAGTATCAAACAAATCGACAAATAAGAAAGCAAAGATAACACTGATCATGCCCACATCAAATGCACCAGCAATGTCTAACTGCATCAGCGTCGGTGCAATAGAAGGCGGTGAAGAGATGATACCTGTGAACTGTGTATAGCCCATTAATAAGCTAATCAACGCAACCAATAAAATACCAATGGTTACCGCACCTGGGACTCTCTTGTAAGACAGACCAATGATAACAACAAAACCTAATGAAGCCATGACAGGACCGAATGATGTCATGTCACCAAGACCAACTAAAGTTGCATCATGATTGACGATGATGCCTGCGCTTTGCAATGCAATAAACGCCAAGAACGCACCAATACCAGCAACTACGCCGTTCTTGAGGGATGTTGGAATAGCATTAATAATTGCTTCACGAATCTTAAATAGACTCAATAGTACAAAGATACAACCAGACAAGAACACCGCACCTAGCGCTGTCTGCCATGCGTAGCCCATACCAAGCACCACACCATAGGTAAAGAAGGCATTAAGACCCATACCTGGTGCAAGCGCAACTGGTAGTCGGGCGTAGATACCCATGATGAAACAACCTACTGCTGCTGCTATACAGGTCGCTACAAATACGGCCCCTTTATCCATACCCGCATCGGCTAAGACGTTAGGGTTGACAAAGATAATATAAGCCATCGTCAAGAACGTGGTTATACCAGCGATGATTTCTGTTTTGATCGTGGTATTTTCACCATTAATCCCAAAATAGCGTTCAATTGCATTCATAAGTGTCGCCCCCGACTGGATAATAAAAAGTCATCATTACCTAAAATTAAACATGACCTCAGCGAAAAAATAACGATGCCACAATAAGAATAATGTAGTAACAAAGCGTAACATATTAGACCAGTTATCTTACAAACTCAATCGTTGATAATATCTATCTCGTACAAAATAGGATTTTGAGAGACTTCAAGACTATTGGCCAAAAAAGCCACATGAAAAGTTATATATAGTCATGTTGCCCTACGCTATTCGAAAAACTACTTTCTATTCGTCATTAAGGTAATATTCGGTTTGAGTCATTAGTTTTAGGTAATAAGTATTTGCTCGGTCATTATTCATGTTATCCAACTAACTATTGAATGAATCAATAGCAGCCCAACCAAATAGTCGTTTAACACATTAATAATGACCTTTCTCTCATTTAGAAGTAAACTAGGGGGTTATTATACCGATACCTAAATCGCGATACTTACCGTTGCAGCATTTTTCTAAGCACAGTTACAAATTTTTAGTGAAGAAACGTGCTGCGTATTAAATACTAAAAAGTAAATAATGTTTGTTTATGGGTTGTCTGGTTCGGATATCACTATTCCAGCCAGCTGTTATCAATTATTCGTGAGTCCATTACATGCCTGAATCATTAAATATTGTCGATCTTATTACCCAAGCCAGTCTATTGGTGCAGATTGTGATGGCACTACTGTTATTAGCTTCTTTGCTCAGCTGGGTTATTATCTTTCGCATGAGTGCGCGACTTGGTACAGCCAAAAACTTTGATCAACAATTTGAGACTTGGTTTTGGTCAGGCGAAGACTTAGCCAAGCTATACCAAGGCATTCAGGGTTCTCCTGACCGTCAAGGACTTGAGCAAATTTTTTATGTGGGCTTTTCAGAATATCTAAGAATGCATAAAAAGCGTCAACCTAAAGACGACATTATCGATGGTGTTGAACGCAAGCTACGCGTCGGCCTAGGTCGCCAGCAGCAATTGCTAGAGTCGGGACTGACGACGCTAGCCAGCATTGGCTCCGTTGCTCCGTACATCGGATTGTTCGGTACAGTGTGGGGCATTATGAATGCCTTTTTGGGACTGTCTCAAACTGAGCAAGCTACCCTCGCCTCTGTCGCTCCCGGTATCGCCGAAGCACTGATTGCCACAGCCATGGGTTTGTTTGCCGCTATCCCTGCGGTATTGGCATACAACCACTTCACAGCAAAATCGAGCCAACTATATGACTCGCGTGCCCTATTTTGTGATGAGATGACGGGCATGCTGCAGCGTGAGACCAGCGTACAAGCACCTATTAGCAAAGAAACCCAAGTTAATGCAGGTCAGGTGACAGGGCTATGAAACCAAACCCCTACGGCCGTGAAAAAAAAGCTCTTAATGCAGAAATGAACGTCGTACCTTACATTGACGTCATGCTGGTGCTACTGGTGATCTTTATGGTGACAGCGCCGATGCTGATTACAGGCGTCGATGTTGATTTGCCAAAAGAACAAACCAATACCATGAGTCAAAGCCAATTACCTGTGATTGTCTCGTTGACTGACAAGGGTGATATTTTTATCAGTTATGGAAGCAATGTTGACGTGCCTGTAAGTGAGCCTGAGCTGATTAATACATTATCTAATCTACAGTCTCAGAGCGATAATAGTAACGCTGAGCCAGTACAGGTAATGATCAATGCTGATCAAAACAATCAATATGGTGCCATCATGACACTCATGGCAACCTTGCAACAAGCAGGTATCGAAAAAGTTGGGTTACTGACCGGCGCACCACTACCCACGCCTTCTTTATAGTGATAAGCGTCCTTTAGTAAATATCTTATATCACAATAGCCAATCCTAGTAATCCATCTGATAAATCACGTTCATGAGTATCCTTACCATGCATAATGCTCCTGCCGTCTATGTACCTACCGAACCAGAAAGCAACGGCCTAACACTGCCGACGTTGCTAAGCTTACTGGCGCATGTCCTTGTCATTGGCATACTGGTTTATAACTATCAAACTACTGAGGTTGAGACTGCTGGTAGTATCGAGACGGTCATGGTATCTCCTGAGCAACTTGCTGAAATGCAAGGACAAATACTGGCCAACCGTGCAGCAGCCAGCGCAATGCAGATGGATAGCAGCACTAGCGACTCGTCCAGTAGTGCCCAGCCAGAAATATCTGGTAGTAGCGTCAGTGCACAAAATCTAAGTCAGTCAAGCTCTCAACGTGTCCCTGTATTTACACGATCTGAGGAGCCAGCTGATCAACCCATACTGATGAGCGAAGACCATCAACAACGTCTGCTTGAGCAAAATCAAGAGTATGAGCGCAAAATGGCTGAGTGGGCAGCACAACTAGACGAATCCGCTATGGAAGAGCTTGACCAAGTCGATCAAAGCAAACGCGACCAGCTCATAGAAGAACAAAAAAGACTCGGAGAGTTTCGTCAAAAGCAGAACAATCCACCAAAGATAAAACGTCCCACTGCTAGCGATCGCAATATTGAGATTGATACTGCCGGCTCTGGCAATGCAGGGAAAACTTTTAGCCTGTCAGATGGGCAATCTACTATATCTGGTGATACGTCAACCTCTAGTACGTCCAAGGGTAGTAGTCGTTCTGCATCCAGTGGCAGTCGCGGTGCTAGCAACAGCGAAATCATCAATTTAATCAAGCGCAACTATACGCCGCCTACCGCCGCGCGAGGTTCTACTCAACGCGCCACCCTGACCATCACTGTCAATGCAAATGGCGATGTGATCAATGTGACCGCCTCTGGACCTGATAGCACGGTCAACGAAGCGGCAAGACAAGCGGTACTCAATACTGGCAGTCTCCCAATTGATGCTGATGACCCTAAATACCCGACTTTCACCATACAGTTTAAAGGCAGCAATTAATCAGTTGCTAGGTCCTTATAATATTGGTAACGTGACGTTAAGCGGCTTGTATCGCACAGGTTGCTGCCTCATCTAGATGCTTGTCTCATTAAATAAAAAATGAATGTCATACTAATTTTAGGAGCTCCATTTACTCATGCGCACCCACAAAAAACTACTAGTCTCATTACTCGCCAGCACTTCAGCATTGCTGATATCGCAAAGCGTGCTCGCTGCACCTGTTGTACTAGAATTGGACTATGAGATTCCGGTTCAGCAAAACCAAGTTGCGTTTGTATCGTTTGCGGGTGACTCTGTCTTATCACCGATTATATTAAATGACTTGAGTAAAACCGAGCTAAAAGTAGCCCATCAAGATCTACCACAGCAGCCGCACAGCAGTAAAGAGCTGACAGGTACATTACCCGTTTGGCAAAGCATGGGCATACCGTATCTGGTTGTCGGCAGTACGCGTACCAATCGTGGCAAAATAATCACCGATTATGAAGTCATCGATGTCAAATCTGGTCGTGTGATAGAAGGCAAGCAAAGCCTAACCGCCGACAATAATAGGGAAAGTATGCGTTATGCCGGTCATGTCATCGCAGACAAAGTGTACGAGCTGATTACTGGTATTCCAGGGGATTTCTCAGGACGCATTGCTTATATTGAAGAAACAGGAACTGGCAAACAAAAGATCTCTCGTCTCAAAGTAATGGATGCTGATGGCGAAAACGCTAGAACCATTACTGAAGTGGCAGGCTCTATCTTCTCACCAGCATGGTCACCTGATGGCAACCGTATCGCCTACTCGGTACAACGTGAGAAATCATATCCTGTTATCTACGTGCAAAACGTCAGTGGCGGCGGTGCAACTGCTCTGACGCCTTTTTCAGGTAGTAACCTAAGCCCCTCGTTCTCTCCTGATGGTAGCAAGATATTATTCTCTAGTAGTTTTGAAGGTAGCGCTGATATCTATGAGATGAGTGCCAGCGGCGGTACACCTAGAAGGCTTACCAATTTACCAAGCAGTGAAGTACAACCAAGCTATGCACCAGACGGCAAATCTTTCGTTTTTGTCAGTGATAAGACTGGCTTTAACAAGCCGCAAGTATATCGCTACGAGTTTGCCACAGGACAAACAACTAAAGTGTCAAACGGTGGTTATGCAACCAGCCCGCAGTTTAGCAGCGACGGAACACAAATTGCCTTTTTGAGTGGACGCTCAGCCGCGATTATGAATAGCAATGGTGCGGTGACGACCAACCTTGGTAATACGGGTATCGATGAAGCCCCAAGCTTCTCACCCAATGGCAAGCGCGTGGTCTATGCGTCAACCCAAGGCGGCAAAGGTGTACTAACGATTAAATCATTGAATGGTGGCGAAGCGTTCGGTAAATCAGGACAAGGCATCATCCGCTCACCCGTATGGTCATCAAGTCCAAAGTAATTTAGGCAGCTTAGGCAACTGAAACACAACGTTAGAATTTACTCATACAAAAAGCCTCAATCATATTCATTATGATTAAGGCTTTTTTGTGTCATAAGCTGCTAGAAGAAAAGTGATAAAGCCTACTGTTAGTAAAACCTGCCCGCCGTCTTATGCACTCTTCTTAGGCACCCTTCATTCGAACTCATTTTTATTTTTTATTAGTAACAAACCCGTAAACCTGGTAGTACCAAAAAAAACATTGCAATGACTTGTATTTTACCTATACCCTAAATAGACCTGACTAATTGGTCAGGTTGTTTAAATATTAGCCAACATATATTAGCCATTTTTATTATTTATCTTACAGACGGATGCGTACCCCTATTGTTTACATCGATAAAAAACAAGTCAAGGATTGGGTTAAGACTTTGACCTCGTGATCTACCACATTGTCTGATATCTATAGTTAAGCGGGTGCTAAGCAGTTATTTTAGGAGGAAACCACCATGAGTGAAAACGTTCCAGCGAATACCGATTTACTGTACAGACTGCATGACCGTCCTACCCCCATTAAAGCATTTTTAGGTGCTATACAGCACGTACTTGCAGCGTTTGTAGGTATCATCACACCCTCTCTTATCATAGGTGGCACATTAGGTTTAGGAGAGCATATACCCTACCTTCTCAGTATGTCATTGATAGTATCTGGCGTTGCAACCTTTATTCAGACCCGTAAAGTAGGTCCTGTTGGCTCTGGCCTCATGGCATTACAAGGCACTAGCTTTGGATTTTTGGCAGCGGTACTGACAGCAGGTTTTGTGGTAAAAAACCGCGGCGGTGGTCCAGAAGAGATTTTATCCGTTATTTTTGGTGTTTCATTTCTCGGTGCATTTGTTGAGATATTTTTGAGTCAATTTATCACCAAACTCAAATCATTTATGAGCCCTATTGTTACTGGCTGTGTGATTGTCACGATTGGTTTGTCCCTAACAAAGGTAGGTCTCACTGATTTGGCAGGTGGGTTTGGTGCTGAGGATTTCGGTAGTATTCCAAACCTACTCTTAGGTGGTGGCGTACTCGTCAGTGTGGTGCTCATTAGCATTATTAACAATAAGGTTATTCGCTCAAGTGCTATCTTTATCGGTCTGATGTTAGGCTTGCTCGCTGCCGTATTTATGGGGCGCATTGATTTTTCATTGGTGTCTGAAGCGGATTTTTTCACCGTTCCCATTCCCTTCAAATATGGTTTTGGTTTTGATTGGCAGGCATTTATTCCCATTGCCTTTATGTACATCATTACCAGTATTGAGACCTCGGGTGATTTGACCGCTACCTCAATGATATCAGGTGAACCGATCAAAGGCCCTCTCTATGAGAAACGCATCAAAGGCGGTGTACTAGGAGATGGTGTTAACTCTCTGATTGCGGCGATATTCAATACCTTCCCTGTGACAACCTTTAGCCAAAACAACGGTGTAATCCAGATGACGGGTATTGCCAGTCGCTATGTGGGTTTCTATGTGGGCGGCATTCTATGCCTGATGGGGCTATTCCCCGTCCTTGGTGCTATTTTTACCCAATTACCGAAGCCTGTTGTTGGCGGCGTCACGCTACTGATGTTTGCGACGGTAGCGACTGCTGGTATTCGTATCTTATCTACCGTGCAATTCACGCATCGTAATGTCTTAATCATTGCCACCTCACTGGGTCTGGCAACGGGTATCGCCTTTGTCCCTGATGTACTGTCACAAACGCCCCAGTTCTTTCAGAATATCTTTGGCTCAGCGGTAACGATGGCAGGGATTGTGGCCATCACCCTTGATATGATTTTACCTCAAAACTATGGCATCGAGTTTGATACCAAAGCACAGCATGCAAAAGACAAATTAGAACCAACGCAAGAAGTCGCTTAATGCTAAACACAAGCTAGGGCTGAACATATCGAAGTGTTTCGCCGTAAACGAGGTGCACAGAAAAATAGAAATAATCTGTGCACTTCGCTGATTAAGCACCTGACTTATTAAATAGGCACCCTGTCAAATAGGTACCTTGTCATTATTCAAGGCCACAGCCTTTTAAAATAAAAGGCACCAGAAAGTCTGCCGCACGTGCTTCATCTGCTGCGTCATACGCCGTCTTATCCATCAATCCAACGATTTCAATCTCGAATTCAGCATAACGTTGGGTAGTCGCCCAAATCAAAATCAGTAGTTGTAGAGGGTCAGTAATTCCAATTTTGCCTTGCTTGTGCCACTCTTTCATTACCTGTGCTTTATCGTGTACCCACTCCTTCATCGTGGTGGACATAAATTCATGCAAATGCGGTGCACCGCCGATGACTTCAATCGCAAATAGTTTATGACGACTTGGATTGACAAAGGCTTGATGTAGCTTGGTACGGACGAATTTTTCGATGACTGTTTTTGGGTCGCTATCTACTGTCATGGTTACCAAACCTTCGTTCCATTCTTGAATGATCGAACGCAGCACTGCCATGTAGAGATTCTTTTTGTTTTTAAAGTAGTAGTGAACATTAGCTTTAGGCAAGCCTGCTCTATCGGCAATACCCTGCATCGTAGCGCCGCGATAGCTTTGGAGCACAAACTCTTCTTCAGCTGCCGCTAAGATAAGCGCTTGGTTCTGTGCGCGAATGGCTTGTTGGCTACGGTGCGAGGGCGTATCAGTCACTGAGGTTTCTTCCTTTTGATTATTTTGAGTCATAGCAGTGGTATCTCACTTTAAGAGACAGGTTCGACAAAATAGTCGCTATATTTTGCTGTGTATTCTTGTATAAATACATAGATTTGATCAGCATAACCTGTTAAATAAAAATATTTCGCATAAAACAGTTGACCAATTAGTCAGGTTTTAGCAAAATGGGAACTGTAAATCAATTACGCCGTCATTAATCACTTCTTGCCATACGTTTTGGACGGCTAAAATATCAGTGTTTCCTTAGCAAATCTGTTTCATATTGTCAGTTCACTATAACTTGAAATTATGCAAAGCGTATATAAGCGCCAAAGCTCTGACTACGAACACATAGACTATCAGCTTTTGATGTTAAGCAAATTAGTAGCGACTAGCTTAATCAAATCAGCCATAAAGCTGAAGCAACCGCTACTTATCAAAATTACTGCTTGTACCTATAAGTTTATGCAAATAATCATAAGGTATAAACCTCTATCAAACATTTATCGCCCGACACAGATAACGGGCTACCCTATTAGAAAAGGATGTCATCGTGAGCTTAACCTTAGCGCAATTCAACGATTTATCACAAGAAGTCGCCATCGCTCAGCTATTGACTTGCTGCACCAGTAAAAGCTGGGCTTATAAACTTGCAGACGCCCGCCCTTTTGTAGACGTTGATGCACTGCTAACAAGTAGCGACGCTATCTGGAACAAAGTACAAAATGATGAGGCTAACTTATTAGAAGCGTTTGATGGGCATCCACAAATCGGCAACGTAGCATCTCTAAAAGAGAAATACCGCAACACACAAAGTAGCGCCGCACACGAACAATCAGGCGCTAACGATGCAGCAGACGAAGTCCTCGAAGCACTTGCCAAAGGAAATCGCGACTATCTTGATAAATTTGGTTTTATTTTTATTGTCTTTGCGACGGGTAAAAGCGCGCAGCAAATGCTGGATCTACTATTAGCGCGCTTGCCTAATGATCGTGCCACAGAGCTTGCCAATGCAGCCGCTGAGCAAAATAAAATTACGCGTCTACGTTTAAACAAACTACTAGACAATGCTTAGACAGGCAAATAGTAGTCGCAGAGTTAGGCTAGTATTTTAACCCGATTTATATTTCTCACAAATTTAAAGGAAGCATTATGTCTGCCACCCTATCATCACATATCTTAGACACTCATCTTGGCAAACCTGCCGCTGATGTCGCCGTTACCTTACACCGCGTACAAGACAATGGTGTCGCCACATTACTAGCGCATGGTACAACCAATAGTGATGGCCGTGTCACACCAGACGCTTGGCAGTTTGATACAGCTATCGATAGCACAGAGCGTCAGCTAAATATTGGCCGCTATACCGTAACGTTCGATACTCAGTCTTATTTTGATGCTCAGCAGCTGACAGCATTTTATCCGCAAGTGGTTATCGACTTTGTAGTAAACGATGCCAGTCATTATCACGTACCGCTCCTGCTTAGTGCTCACGGTTATAGCACTTATCGCGGATCGTAGCTTTGGTGCTGTTTAGCTCTCTGCTTTGTTTTTAGCTTGCAAGAAATACTATCAAAAGAAATTACCAAGACATTTTATTAAGACACTGTCATATTAAAGGACATTTATTACATGGGCGCCTATCTTCTCGAATGGTTGAGTTTATTTTTCCGCTGGTTTCATGTTATCGCTGGGGTAGCATGGATTGGTGCATCGTTTTATTTTGTGTGGCTAGATCTAAGCCTACGCAAACCGCCACAGTGGAAAACAGACAAAGGCATTTCAGGTGATCTTTGGGCTGTCCATGGCGGCGGGTTTTATGAAATTGCCAAATACAAACTCGAACCAGAGGAGATGCCAAAGACGCTACATTGGTTTAAGTGGGAAGCTTATACCACTTGGCTAACGGGTGCGGCGATGATGTCTATTGTCTATTATGCCAATGCAACTGCCTACCTAATTGACCCAAGCAAAGTGCCGTTTACTAGTATCGGTGCCATTGCCACCAGCTTGCTTTTCTTATTTGGCAGTTACTTCATTTATGAAGTGATCGTACGCAGTCATTTGGGTAAAAACGCGTTTATCTTTAGTACCTTGATTTTTATCTTGCTGGTCATCGCGAGCTGGGGCTCTTATCAGCTGTTTAGTGATCGCGCTTCGTTTATTCATATCGGTGCCATCTTGGGCACGGTGATGGTAGGTAACGTATTCTTCGGTATCATGCCGGCTCAGCGTGCGCTCGTTGACTGTGTGCGGCGCGGCGAAAAACCGGGCAAAGAAGTCGCTGAATTGGCACTGCAAGCCAAAAACCGCTCACTGATGAATAACTACTTTACCCTGCCGCTCATCTTTACCATGATTAGCAACCACTATCCGATGATGTATGCTCATGAAAAAGGTTGGTTGGTCTTGGTGTTTGTTGGCGTTATCACTGCAACGGCACGTCATTACTTTAACCAAAAGCATTTGGGTCATAAAAAACCGCGCTACTTGGTCATTCCAGCCGTATTAACTGTATTATTAATTATCTGGATGCGACCTGAGCCGATTGAGCCAGCGCCAGCAATGCCTGCTACTACTTCAGTAGCACCTACGACAACTGATAGCACGCCGCCAGCTACAAGCGCGACTACTAACTCAAGCACTGATGCTGTTGCTAACGCTAATACCAATTCTAATAGTAATGCTACTAATAGCGTTAACAATGATGCCGCTATTGCTGAAGCCGTACCAGTGAGCGCGTCAGCAGATGACGCCATGATGGATGTCGTGCATACGCGCTGTAGCACCTGTCATGCGGTACAACCGACACAGCAAGGCTTTGCCGCGCCGCCAGCAGGAATCATTTTGCAAACACCAGAAGACTTAAAAATTCATAAAGCGAAAATCGTCACTGCGGTACAGACTGGCTATATGCCGCTTGGTAATATTACTCAGCTGACGGATGCGGAGCGCCAACAGCTCGTGGCCTATGCATCATCACTTTAATTTTTGATAAAAAATAACTGTCCTTTACAAGCAATATTTAAATAAATATCTAAGGCTCTAGCGATATAGGAATATAGATAATGAGCAAAAAAATTACCAGTGACTTTGATATCAGTACGTATCCCCGCGACCTAAAAGGCTATGCTGGCAACCCACCAAAAGCGAACTGGCCAGGTGGCGCAAAAATCGCCGTACAATTTGTATTAAACATCGAAGAAGGTGCAGAAAATAGCGTCATCCATGGCGATGGGCAATCAGAGCGTTTCTTGTCTGATATCTTAGGCACACCAGAATTTAACAACCGTCACCAGTCTATTGAATCTGCATTCGAATACGGTAGCCGTGTCGGTGTATGGCGTGTATTAGATGTATTCAAAGAGTACGGCGTGCCAATCACCACGTTTACCTGTGCTGCCGCTGCTGAAAAGACCCCGCATATCATCGAGCGTGTATTAGAAGATGGTCATGAAATTGCCAGTCATGGTCTACGTTGGATTACTTATCAGGATATGTACCGTGAGACGGAGCGTGAACACATTCGCTGCGCCACCCAGATATTTAAACGTATGCTAGGCGGACAACCTCTCGGCTGGTATACAGGACGCGATAGTCCAAATACTCGTGAACTGGTCGCCGAGCAAGGCGGCTATACCTATGACTCTGACTCGTACGGTGATGAGTTACCGTATTGGCTCAATGTAAAGGTCCAAGATGGCAATCTGATCACGCGTAAACCACATTTGGTCATCCCTTATAGCCTCGAGACCAATGACATGCGTTTTTCTTCTAGCCCAGGATTCACTCATGCCGAACCATTTTATCAATATCTAAAAGACAGCTTTGATACCTTATACGAAGAAGGCGCACATACCCCTAAAATGCTGACCATTGGCTTGCATTGCCGCATTATTGGGCGTGCAGGACGCATCAAAGCACTAAAGCAGTTTTTGCAATATATCACCAATAAGCCCGACGTATGGATATGCCGCCGTGATGATATCGCCAAGCACTGGTACGAAAACCATCCTGCCACGTCAGACAATACTTCCAACTGGATGTAAGCTAGGCTATCGTCCTAGTACTCGTTCTGCTTAGCTGAGCGAGTGCGAATTGGCATAGATTAATATATAAAATAAGCCATACGTTATTAATAAACACCATTATTAAAAAAGGAATCATTGTGAGTCAAAATACTTCAGAAGTTGGACAAATTATCTCCGCAAACAATCTACCTGATACCCTGCCAGCGTTTACCAAAAAATCAAACGTCGCTGACAGTCGCTTGGGCGCAAAATCACTATTCGCTACCGATGATTTTTTTGCGGATAAAAGCCGTATTCTAAATCCTGATGCGCCTATTTTTGTTGTGGGTAAATTCGATAATAATGGTAAATGGATGGACGGCTGGGAAACACGTCGCAAGCGCTATTTGGGTTACGACCATTTAGTTATCCAGCTTGCTCGCCCAACCAAAATTGCTGGTCTTGACATTGATACCAGTCACTTTACGGGTAACTTTCCATCTTCTGCCAGTGTCGATGCCTTGTACGCGCCCGAGCTGCTGCAGCAAGATGAAGCTGAACTTACTAGTCTAAGCAAAGAAGACTGGGATGGTAAAAACTGGCAGGCGCTAATAGGTATGACCCCATTGCAAGGTCACAATCATGAGCTTGTCGAGATTGATCATGAGCCAACGGTGACCCATATTCGTTTAAACATTTATCCAGATGGTGGCATTGCCCGACTACGTGTCTATGGTGATATTCAACTTGATGCCAGCCTAAATACACAAGGCGAGATGCTTGACTTGGCAGGCGCATTAAATGGTGGTCGTGCGATTGCTAGTAACGATGCACATTTTGGTGCGGCTAGTAACTTACTACTACCAACTAAAGCGCCTAACATGGGTGATGGTTGGGAGACCCGCCGTCGCCGTGAGCCAGGCAATGACTGGTGCATCATTGCGCTAGGTCAAGCAGGTATCGTTGATTCCATCGAGATAGATACTGCCCATTTTAAAGGCAATTACCCTGATAAAGTCTCGATCCAAGCCGTCTACTCACCGAATACACCAGAGCAAACTTTAGTGACTCAGAGTATGTTTTGGGAAACCCTGCTTGAACCACAAAAAACCAATGCTGACGACGTTCATACTTTTAGTAAAGATCAGCTTCAACTTGATAAACCCATTACCCATATTCGGGTTAATATTTTCCCAGATGGTGGTATCAGCCGTGTACGCGTGTATGGCAAAATTTCTGAGGCTGATACTGGTACTGGTGCTGATATTGATAGCAAAGAGGCTGAATAATGAGTGTCACTCTAATTGCTAAGCCTTTGACTAAGGCAAACTTTGCCCCCTATGGCTCGGTCATCGAGCGCTATAGTGATAATGAGCAAACCGCTGATAATACTTATGAGATCAATAATGGCTATGCGGTTCGTCATCATGCACTTGCCGAAAGTAAACTAGACGGTGGTGCAGTTGGCATGAGTATCTTTCGAGCCAAAAAGCGTGAGAATCCGATTGCCCTTTCGGTCATGGAATACCATCCACTTGGAACACAAGCATTTGTATCTATGGAAGGCCAAGACTATATCGTCGTGGTTGCTAAAGCTGGCGTGCCGCCGCAGTCAGCTAATGATCTAGCCGTGTTTTATGCAAAATCTAATCAAGGCGTACAGTATGATGCCAATGTCTGGCATCACCCTCTACTCGCGCTTGGGCGTGACAGTGATTTCTTAGTTATTGATCGTATCAATGGCGAGGGTAATAACTGTCATGAGATTGATATCACGGAGTGGCATGTGTCTATTGAGTTAAAAGATGAATGCAACTAAGCTGTCATTAAGCACAAATCAATCTGATAAAAGCCCTGTTTATGTTTAACATAAACAGGGCTTTTTCGTTATTCATATTTTTCGCTAATTTATTAAGCAGTAGATTTACGATAGCGACTCACGCCTGCGACGACTGTCTGATCAATTACTCTATCATCGCCTAGCATCATTAGTACAAACAACTGCTCTTCCAGTGTTTTGGTCTGCGCCATACGTCGCTCAAGCAATTCCGTTGCACCCATATCGATGACCACAAAATCCGCTTCTTTATTTGGCATAAAGTTACCGATTTTATTGTCCAATAATAGCGACTGGGCATTACCCAACGTAATTTGATATAGCCCTTGATGAGCGGATAGCTGATTGCTTTGTAGTTGTTGGATCTTATACGCTTCTGACAAAGTTGTCAGCATCGACAGACTTGTCCCTGCCCCAACATCAGTTGCGATACTCACACCGGTATAGCGTAATGTCTTGGGTAAATCGAACAATCCACTACCCAAAAACAGATTGGACGTCGGACAGTGTGATATCTGCGTACCAGTCGCACGCAGACGCTCATACTCAGATATTTCAAGGTGAATACCATGTGCCAAGGTAGTGCGTCGACCCAGTAATCCCATATCATCATAGACATCGAGATAGCCTTTATGAGTGGGATACAGTTGTTTCACAAAGGCTATCTCATCATGATTTTCTGCTAGATGCGTCTGCAGATAAACACTCTCATAACTGGAATACAGCTCACCTGCCATTTGTAGTTGCTTGGGTGTCGAAGTAATAGCAAAGCGCGGGGTAATCGCCACATGTTGGCGGCCGCGCTCATGCCAATTATCAATGATGTTTTGGGTATCTCGAATGCCCTGCTCAGCAGGTACACACAAATTATCAGGCGCATTTTGATCCATCAAGACATTACCCGTGATCATGCGGGTGTTGAGCTTGTGACTTTCCGTAAAAAATGCGTTCACTGATTCAGGGTGACTGGTAGAAAATACCATGGCGCTCGTTGTGCCATTGGCTAGCAACTGATTTAAAAAGAACTGCGCCGTATCATGCGCTACTTTTGGATCGCCAAAATTGGCCTCAGTGACGAAAGTATAATTGTTAAGCCAGTCAAGTAATTGCTCACCATAAGCAGCAATCATATCTATTTGCGGATAATGTACATGAGTATCGATAAAACCTGGCATGATCAATTTATCGCGATAGTCATGCACCTTGACTGCTAGCCTACCCTCTTCATTTGCATACTTTGACAGTATAGTTTCACTACGACCATACTCTACAATGCACCCTATCATATCATCTACGACAAGCGCACCATCGGCGATATATTCAGGATAAACCTGTACACCTTCAATCACTGGTAGCAACGTTGTATCTTTATCAACGGTCAAGTTTACTAGAAAATCAGGGATTCTAGTATCGGATGATTCAGAAGCCGTACGCTTAGCAAGGTCATCTTCGCTAATATAATGTAATAAATGAGCTTGATAAATATGTAGGGTCATTCGTAGATCTCACAATGGCTTGGTAGTCCTGAGCAGTTTGATAAATAGTACTGAGCATTTTAATGATTTGATAAACAGTATAAAAGTTATATGGAGTGAGCCATTCAAAGAGTAGCCTGATGATACTTCTGTAGGAGCTGTGCCACGATAGAAATCGCCACCGCCATCGGCTCTTTTCCGCCAATTTGCAATCCAATTGGCATGACCAACTGATTGACCAGTTGCTTACTGTAGCCACGCTGCATCAAACGATCTCTAAAACGCTTGGCTTTGGTTGCCGAGGCAATGCAACCTATGTAAGGTGTCAAAGTATCTGAGCATTTATCACGTGATGCGCTCATGTCAGAAATAGTATCTAATGCCGCCCGCACTAACTCGAAATCAACACTATGGTCATGAGTCATAACCAGAATAAAACGCTGACCACCCTGCTCGATAAATGGGCGTACAAAATCTACAGGCTCATCATCGATATGCGGTCGGATATGTGCCGGTAAGTTATACAGTGGTGATTGATTAGTATTAGATTTATCCACTAAGTAACGCTCAAACATCTCTGGGCGACTGTCCACCCAATCTACCTGACAAGGTAGCTCAGATAGGATGGTCATTAGCGATGATGCCACATGCCCTGCTCCAAACACTAGTACTGACATCGGTGGCGTTACATTGAAGCATTCGAACATAACGGTGACGCTACCGCCGCAACACTGTGCCAACTTTGCACCTAGCGGGTAGTGCTTAGTATAGACAGCATCACGGCGCACTGCTTTAGAAGGTACTGACACGCTTTCACTGTCAGTTTCAGCGACTTTTGGTTTTACTTCTTTTGATACCGTTGCCGCTATTTCACCATTCAATAGCTGCCGTGCCGTATTGATAACGTCGTGCTCTAGGCCGCCGCCACCCAATGTGTCTACGATGCCATCTTGCGTGACGATCATCTTTGCCTGTAGCGCTCGAGGAGCAGATCCATTCACAGCTACGACCGTCGCCAGCACGTGAGCAATACCTCGCTGCTGATATCGCGCTAGACCTTCATACCAGACGACTGGCGGTGCTAGCGACTCATTCACTGTGTGCAGGACCTCTTGCCCCTGCTACATTTGGATGCTCTATCGCATTAGGCTGGTCATCAGTTTGTTTCCCTTTAACTTCTTTTGGATCGATGTCTTTGGCATGACGTACGTCTTGTGGCATTGCTTTTTCATTGTAAAAGTCACTGTTTTCTTCTGCGCCTTTTACTAAACTATCAACCGTATCTGTATCTGCTTTAGTTGTTAAATCCCACGACGTGCCTTGCATGCGCATCACTGCTTTTAAGACCGCTTCTGGCGTCGCAGGCATGGTCAGCTCTGGATTCTTTTTATAATCACCAAGGCTCGCGACCGCATTATTGAGGGCACACCAAACACTGGCTGCCAACATAAACGGCGGCTCGCCAACGGCTTTAGAGTTATAAATCGTTTGTTCTTCGTTTTTGCGATCGTACAATTTGACATTCCACTGCTTAGGCAAGTCATGCGCGGTTGGGATTTTATAATTGGCAGGACTGTCAGATGCCAGCTTACCTTTATCATTCCAGATCAGCTCTTCTGCCGTGAGCCAACCCATACCTTGCACAAAACCCCCTTCAATCTGACCGATATCAATGGCAGGGTTGATCGATTGTCCTGCATCATGCAGCACATCACAGCGTAGTACTTGGTACTCACCTGTCAACGTATCAATCTCAACCTCAGCACAAGCTGCACCCAAAGCAAAGTAGAAGAACGGACGTCCCCATGCTTTAGAGCGATCATAAAATATCTTAGGCGTTTTATAGTAGCCAGTAGACGACAAGCTGATACGGTTCTGGTACGACAGTTGAATCATCTCAGCAAAAGTCAGTGTTTCTTTATCGCCAATATAGACATGGTTCTTTTCAAAGAGTATGTCTTCTTGCGCCACTTCGAAATGCTCAGCAGCAAATTCAAGTATGCGAGCTTTAATGCTTAGACAAGCGTTCTGTGCTGCCTTACCATTAATATCTGTCCCTGATGACGCGGCAGTTGGTGAAGTGTTAGGCACTTTGTCGGTACGTGTCGCTGATACTTTAACTGTATCCAGATCAACGTCAAATTCATTGGCAACAATTTGGGCGATTTTAATATATAAACCCTGCCCCATCTCCGTACCACCATGATTGAGATGGATACTGCCATCGGTATAAATATGTACCAATGCGCCTGCCTGATTAAGCGTCTGCACCGTAAATGAAATACCGAATTTTACTGGCGTCAACGCAAGCCCTAAGCGTTTATCACTGCCTTCAGCGGCAGCTTTTTGATTGGCTTCTAGGATTTGCTGACGACGATTGTCATAATCACAATCGTCTGCCAACTTGGTCATGATGGTCGCCAAATCGAAATGCTCAATGGTCTGACCGTAATGAGTGCTTTGACCATCTTGATATAAGTTTGCCAAACGCACTTGTAATGGATCTTGCCCTAGCGTATAGGCAATATGGTCCATCATATACTCAGCAGTCATCAGACCTTGCGGACCACCAAATCCTCGATAGGCAGTATTAGATACCGTATGTGTCTTACAGCGATGACCTGCTACATGAGCAGCTGGATAATAATAAGCATTATCACAATGGAACATCGCTCTATCGACAATAGCATCAGACAAATCTGGCGCGTAACCACACAAACCAGCCAGTTGCATGTCCACGCCCAATATACGACCAGACTCGTCTAAACCAACTTCGTAACGGTTGGCAAACTCATGGCGCTTACCTGTCACAACCATATCATCTTGGCGATCTAACCGCATACTGACAGGGACGTTATGACGCTTAACCACGATACCGCACAGACATGCCCATGCAGCGGCTTGCGTTTCTTTACCACCAAACCCGCCACCCATACGGCGCACGACTGTGTTTACCGCATGAAATGGCAGATCTGTCACTTCGGCGACCAGCTGCTGTACTTCGCTTGGATGCTGTGACGACGTATACACTTCTAGCCCGCCATCGTCACAAGGCACGACATAAGACACTTGGCCTTCGAGATAAAAGTGTTCTTGCCCGCGCATATGAATATGACCTTCAATGCGAATCGGTGAATTCTCAAGTGCAGTCGCCGCGTCACCACGCTTCATAAAATGACTCGGACGCACAAAAAACTCTTGCTCTAACGCTTTATCAATACTAAGTACTGCTGGCAATGGCTCATACTCCACCACTGCCTTGGTAGCCGCTTTTTTGGCAGCGCGATGACTGCTCGCCACTACCACAAATAGCGTCTGACCCACATACTCTGTGATGTCATCCACCATCAATGGCTCGCCGTCGAACACCGCACCGATATCGGTCTGCGCAGGCAAATCTTTAAAACTTAAGACATCTACCACCCCATCCGCATCTCTAACAGCGCTCAAATCCATACTTAGTACACGTGCATGAGCGTGGCTGCTTTTACCTACTGCCAGATGTAGCGTGCCTTGCGGTTTTGCAATATCATCCACATAATTCGCCGTCCCCATGACATGGCTAATCGCACTATCATGCTTAGCCGAGGTGCCAATTTTGTTTTTTGGCGGACGCACGCGGCGGATACTATAACTGTCAAATAAGGACGAATGATGGCTCATGGCGGATCTCTTCTATTAGGACGCTTTTATTAATGCTCTTTTGTTCTTGGCAAATATAACGATAAGGTGGTATTAGCAAACAACTCTGCTCGTTAAGCGGCCTCGGTCTGTCTACCTGCTACCAATTGCTTGCCGCACTTCACCAGTAGACGCTGTACCACATGTGAGCGATATTCACGGCTGGCTCTGACATCAGTCATAGGTGTAACGTCTGCAGACAATACTTGTGCTGCTTGCTCAAAACTCGCAACTTCAGCCGCTTGCCCAATGAGCGCTTGCTGACAGGTTGTGGCTAACAATGGTATGGCAGCCATGCCACCAAGCCCAAGCTTTGCATTCTCTATCGTCATGCCATCTGCTGATACATCGATTCGCGCAGCCAATAGACATGCTGAAATATCATCCTCATAACGTTTGCTAATTTTATGAATAAATAAGTGCTGATTGTCATGCATCAGAGGAATATGGATAGCGACTACGTAACTGCCTGCTTGCAGTTTGGTCTTTTTATAATCTAAGAAAAATTCTGATAAAGGTATAATCTCATCCGTATAAACCGAATTGCTATTATCTAAATCGTTACCTGACTCTTTAGAATTAGGCGCGCAATGACGCAGATGAATTGACGCATCTAACGCCAATAAAATCGGTGGTAAATCACCAATCGGCGACGCGTTGGCTATATTGCCGCCGATGGTACCCATATTACGAATTTGCGGAGAAGCAATGCGCTCAAATACTTGCGCAAAGCTTGGAAAGTACTGCTCAAGCACAGGCAACATCTGCTGATAGCTCATGCCAGCACCAAGTACTAGTTTTTGGCTAGGAGCTTGCTCGTTATCTGACCCTTCATTGCTTGAGTCAGACTTTGTGTCAAGTAATGACCATGACTTTAACGCCTCGACAGCTGAAAGCTGGATAATGACCTCGTGATCAACCAAATGCTGGGTTACACTCAATCCCAAATCCGTACCGCCTGCCCAAATCGTAGCCTGCGGATAGGCCGCTAATACTTGATTAAGCTCATCTAGTGACTTGGGCATATATAACTGTCGCCCAGCATCACTGATTACAGGTGCAATCGCTTGCGACTCTTCATTCTTTAATTCGACGTTATCTGGCACGTTTCCAGATACTGCTGATTCTTTTGTACTACGCATCGCGTCTGTGGCTAGACTGATCGTCAAGTCTTTCACCGCTGACTGCTCCGCCTCTCTCTGCTGACCGATATCGCTCATCAATAGGCCTGCCTCGATAATCGGTCGATAGCCTGTACAGCGACATAGGTTGCCAGATATTGAAGCAACCACTTCATCGTAACTTAATTGCTTGGTATCCTTCTGACTTGCTGCTTCTTGACTTGTCTGCATACGATTGTTTTCGTAAACACAAGCCAGCGACATCACAAACCCAGGCGTGCAAAAACCGCACTGCGACCCGTGACATTCAACCATCGCTTGCTGCGCTGGATGCAGCAGAGCACGTTCTGGATGATGCTCAGGATTATCTGCCAAATAAGAAGCCGTCATAAGATGATGACCATTCATAAGCGACACTAGCGTAATACAGGAGTTAATCGTATAGAACGGTGGCGTAGCATTTTTTTCGTCGCTATTTTCATCATTAAGCGTTGGCTGGCTAGCGTTAGGCAGGCGCTGAACCATTACGGTACAGGCTCCGCAATCACCACTACCACAGCCTTCCTTCGTATCCGTTTGGCCTTCATGCAATCGTAGATACTCAAGCACCGTCGTATTAGGGTTAAGCTGGGTTAGCTCATGGCGTTTCCCATTTAAGTAAAAACTAATCATAGCAAGACTCGGCTAAAATAAAATAATGAAGATAAGCATAAGGCTTAAAGAATTTGATGGTTTAAATGCTGAACGTAAGCACTTGGTTTACATCATGCTGCAACCGTTCAAGTACGGTTATTCTGTTTTATAACTTTTAAAGTATTCTCTGTTTTGTTTGCTAACACATTCTTAAGAGATAAAAAAATCAGCACAACGCACTTTTTTATATCAAGTAAGCTGGTTGCAAATATGAGCATTCATCGAACAAATTTGTTAGAAAACTCGTACTATAGGATACTTGACTATTTGGTCAGCTTTCAACATATTATCACTATTCTTATTTATAACACAACCCGTTAAAATGCCTATAGATACTATCGAACAGTTGGCAAATAATTGGTGAATAACTCAAATCTAAGGGAATATCTATACGGTTTGTAGATTTTATTCACTGCTTAGCTACTCAATACCAGACGCTGTTTTTATAAGTAGCTTCAATTTTATACATGACAAATCAAACGAAACGTTAGATAAGCCATACTATAAACAGCGAGATAGCCTGCGTAAAAACAGTACCGAATACATATATCGCCTTTAAACTGCTATCAGCAGCTGATTTTTATATATAATGTCTGCAAATAAGCCTGACTCTTCACTGTTGTGACTTCTAATGATAAGTAATCGTGACATATCGTTGGGCTAAAATCGTTTTTGAGATATTACTATGAAGTCATTTGCCTTTACCTATTTGCTAATAGCAACGATGCTGTTAGGAGGTTGTCAATCATTTCAATTCGTTGACAGTCCTATCCCCGTGAAGCCCGCCCCTACTAAGCTTGTTGCTCAATAAAAATTGGCACAAAAAAAGCAGACATCAATAATGTCTGCTTTTTTATTCGATCGCTCTGTCGGTTCTAGCTGTTTTTATAGCTTAGCATCAGCTGGTTGATGCTTAATAATCGTTTTGGCAAGATGATCACCAAACCAAATAGCAGTATCAATATCTCCTGAACCTGGCGTCTCTTCAGGTGGACCATCAAGCGACTGAGTCATTAGACCCAAAAAGCTAGAAAGACGGTTTAAGTCGTGAGCCTCATGACCTGTCGGCATCAATGGCAGACCAATCCAGTTCATACCATGCTGCATCGCATATAGAGAAATCTGCTGCAATACAGCAAGTTTATCACCGCTCAGTCCACCCGAATTGGCAAACGCTGCTGCCCATTTACCTTCCCATTTGCGATGATACCAACGCTTAGATGTCTCATCCATAAATGTCTTAAACTCAGCCGTCACGCTACCCATATACACTGCGCTGCCAAAAACCAGCAAATCTGCCTGATCTAAATAATCCCAATCAACATCATAAACATCGACAGCTTTGGCTTGCGCTTCTGGCAATTGCTGATGCGCACCTTGTACTATCGCCTCAGCGACACGCTTGGTATGACCATAATTACTATGGAAGATAACAGCGATTGAGACATTAGGCGCGTTATCAGTAGGTGTAGAGGTGTTAGCAGGTGTATTCATACGTACTCTAATAATAAATAATTGGTTGAATAATGAAACTTATAAAATATTGGATACTTAGCCACAGTCGATAGCTAGTGACTTCACTTTCACTGATAAGTACTTATCGATAGCTCAAACTTTCCAACTATCAGGCGATATAACAGAATCAAGCAACGTTTCTTTGAGTCAATTTAACTGGCAGAAATATCAATGACGATAGAGCAACCGCATAGTCTTTAATTGCACAGTCTTTAACTGCACTGTCTTTAATTACATAGTCTCTATACGTCAGCGTATACATACCAGTATATATGCGACGACATTCATTGAATTCAAGCCCATTGTATCAGACGTATTTTTGTTTTTAAGTTATTTATTAAAGTCTGGCTAATCAGATCACATATACTTTTAATATATTTTGTATAAATGGGTAAGTCGCGTTAACTGATAATGTGACACAAAAAAAATTCCTGATACCTAATAAATCTATAATTATCAGAAATATAGACAACTATTGATATCAAATAATATATACAGTGATTTATCTATTCCATATCATCATATACTAATTCTATTTCTTCTAATCTCTCCGTATTTACATTAATGACAATAGGATTATGATGTAACGCTTCTTACTGCTTAACCAAATCAATCGAATTAACAGCCGTACAGTTTCCAATTCTGCAAACCTGCGTAACTATACTCATATAAATTCTTATAAAAATAATATCTGATAACATCATCGGATAAGGAAGCTATTACCTTGACTACTCTCGTTCAACCTGTAAACGACACAAAAGATCCTATCGTCAGAGATGATTTGGCCTTAAATGCACCGCAAAAATCCTTGATTATGGGTGGTGGCATCGTAGGATTGATGGTGCTTGCGTATCTATTGGCCACTCAACATATCTCTCAATCACTCTTGCTTGGGATAGGTCTTTTGTTAGGCTATACCCTTTTTCATGCTCGCTTTGGTTTTACCTCTGCTTTTAGACGTATGATGTCAGTGGGTAACGGTCAGGCGATGCGTTCACACATGCTGATGTTGGCAGTTGCTGTCACGCTATTTGCGCCAATCCTTGCTTATGGCACGACGCTATTTGGCGGTCCTGTCGCAGGTTATGTCGCGCCATTAGGGGTCAGTCTAGTTGTAGGTTCATTTGTATTTGGTATCGGCATGCAACTTGGTGGCGGCTGTGCCTCTGGTACGCTCTATGCGTTAGGCGGTGGACGCTCTGTTATGTTCATCACCTTTATTTTCTTCATAGTGGGCGCCACGATTGGTGCTTATCACTTGCCATTCTGGACAGAAGAGATGCCCGCTTATGCGCCTTTCTCTTTGGCAACCTCTACAGGTCTTGGTTATACAGGGGCATGGCTGGTGTCGCTGGCCATATTCGGCATTATCGCATGGGTGACGTTAGTCGTTGAGAAAAAAAGAAACGCACCAAAGATGGCGCCCGTACCTTCTGAGTCTGGTTGGAAACGAATCTTTCGTGGTTCTTGGCCGCTATTTGCTGCCGCAATCGTTTTGGCTTTACTTAACGGTCTGACATTACTTACACGTGGTCAACCGTGGGGCATTACCTCGGCATTTACATTATGGGGCTCTAAAATTGCAAGCGGCTTTGGCATGAATGTGGCAAGCTGGGGCTATTGGCAAGGTGCTAATGCAGCAGCGCTTGAGGCCTCTATCTTTGCAGATTCGACCACTGTATTGAATATCGGCATTATCATTGGCGCGTTTATCGCCTCTGCTGCGGGTGGCTTGTTTAAGTTTACTAAGATTACTGCTGGTAACTTTGCAGCATCAGTCATCGGCGGATTGATGATGGGATATGGCGCCCGTCTCGCGTTCGGTTGTAATATCGGCGCTTACTTTGGTGGTATCGCCTCTTTTAGCTTACATGGTTATATCTGGGGTATACTGGCAATGGCAGGTACGTTCTTGGCACTGTATTTACGTCCTTTATTTGGCTTATCAGTACCAAAATCTAGCGACTCTGTTTGTTAATACAGATTTTGTACCAATACAGACCTTGTATTAATACAAATGTAGCATTCAAATAAAAAACAGCAGAATAATCTGCTGTTTTTTTATTGTTTATCACTTTGTTTCTACTATTCATTATTATATAGTCAAAGAAATCTAAAACAGCTACAAGGCAGCCGACCGTAGATTGTACATATAGTACATCTAGGGAGGGTAACACCGTAGCGGTTTAGTAGTTCGCTGACTATAAAGCTGCTAACGACGAACGATGACCAGTGCCATCCGACCCGTTGCAGGTTGCTGCATATGAGTCTGACGGCGATACGAGTAATAGTGAGTATCTGCGTAACTACAGTCAACAGGTAAATCATTCACAACTATAGCACCGGCAGCTTCTAACTGCATGGCAGCAAGCTTCGGTAAATCCAGCTTTATTTTGTCATTATGAGACGATATAGAAAATAGCGACACAAAGCTATCGATATGGGCCTCTGGCAACGTCTGATTGGCTATACACCCAGCCAATAGCTTATCGCAAACGTCTGTATTTACTTCATAGTTTTCCTGACTGATACACACTCCTATCCAAGCTTGTATAGGGCCTGAATCGGTAAAGCGATTAACAGTTTCTTGTATCACACCGCAGGCCAATCCTTGCCAGCCTGCATGAATCGCTGCGATTTTTCCACTGGTTGGCTGATATAATACGATAGGCACACAGTCCGCCGTCATGATTGCCAGACCGCGACCACTTTGTTGACTGACCATCGCATCAGCAGACATTGGCGCCATATTCAACGTAGTAGCATCGACATCATGAATACGTTTACCATGAACCTGACTGACCCAATGTAAGCGATTAATAGCCGCATGCTGCTCGTTTTGTGCAGACTTACCTGTCAGCTGCTCATTGATAGCAGCCAATAGATTCATGCGGTTATCTAATACTTGCAGTGCATTATCATTGACATGAAGACCTAAATTCAGCGCGCCGTAATTTGACTGACCCTCAAACCCTGTACGCTGATTTTTAGCAGCAGAATCATCAATATCATCATGCAAAAAAGCAGCCGTCTGAAAAACGGCCACATTATCAATTTGCGCAATCATTGTCATCGGGAACGTGTTCGTCATGGCTGCTCGCTCTCACCTCTCATCTAGTAAACGTTAGCGTTTACTCTTCATAATAACCATCGCTTAGTACGGCCATCAGTTTTTGCATATCTTCAGGTAGTGGCGTCGTGACTTCAATGTCCTCACCTGTCGTCGGATGCACGAATCCTAACGTATAGGCATGCAATGCTTGGCGCGGGAAATTATTGATAGCTTGGCGCTGAGCCTCTGTCAATCCAGAGCGCAACTGACGACGTCCACCATAGACACGATCACCGACTAATGGATAAGTAATATGACTTAGATGCACACGAATTTGATGCGTACGTCCAGTCTCAAGTCCCACATCTAGTAGACAGTAGTTTTCGTTCAATGGTGTGACATTTAGCAGATGCGTTACTGCTTCGCGACCAGCAGTCATCACCGTCATTTTAGTACGCTGATTGCGATGTCGACCAATCGGTGCATCGATACGACGATGACGAGATAAACTTGCTTGGTCCCCTGCCACCACACACTTATAGTGACGATAAACAGACTTGTCTTTTAGTTGTTCCATTAGTGCCATCTGAGCAGGTTTGGTTTTGCCAATCAATAGCAATCCAGAGGTGTCTTTGTCAATACGGTGCACAAGACCTGCACGCGGTAAATGATGCTGCTGAGGGTAATGATATAGCAATGCATTGACCAAAGTGCCATTTTGATTACCCGCGCCTGGGTGAACTACCATACCGACAGGTTTGTTGATTACTAATACGTCATCATCTTCATAGACGACATCGATATCTATGTTTTCTGGTTGGTCTTCGCCATGCTGCTGTAACGTCGTTGATAAATGCAATACGTCATCTGCTTTGACACGGACTTTCGGTTTTTGAACACTGCCGTTATAGAGCAGACTGCCGTCAGTAATCCAGTTCTGGAGTTGCACACGCGAAAAGTCTGAAAACGCTTGTGATGCGACCTTATCAATACGCAGACCAGCTTGATCTTCTGTGACCACATGCGTCATATCTACAATCACTGGTACAGCTTGACCCGCTACTGGGGCTTCATCGTCGTCACCGTCCATGTCGCTGTCATCAATATCATTATCATCAATGTCGCTATCGTTCAGATCGTTACCATCATCGATGAGCATCTCTTCATTATCAAGCGCATCATCATGCACTTGCTCATTCATCATTGGTTGATTATTAGGTAGCTCATTATTGTTCAAAACATCATTTGGCATTGGTGACTCTTGTGCTGATGAATCAGTATCTAGCGATTGATTCGGTGATAAATTGGTAGTCATGGCATCATTATTCATAGCGGATTGATACATTGATACATGGCAAAGTCCCTGACAGTGTTGTGTGAGGTGACTTCGAAGATAGTATTATAAATAGCAGTATAGAAAATTGTCGTTTTTTGATTATCGTTTTTTGCCTATAAATGGCAGATAACCACCTTCAAGGTACAAAAAAGCGAAGACAATACCGCTCTAGTGTATCATGTCGCACGCATAAGCCCTATAGAAGCTGCATGCTATCTGTTAATTTTTGAGCATACCTTTGGACTGTAAGATGCCTCGCTTAACTCTCTAGAACATGACATTGCTGTAATTTACTGTATATTTACTCATGCGAGCGACATTCGATATCGCTCGTGACAGCCGCTCATGTTAAACTGCCTATACAATATAGATGGCGAAAAAATAGACGTAGCAAATGTTATTCTATAAAGTATAGCCATGTTTTGCTGTATGCTATGGCACTGTATGCGAATGCCGTATTTAGATACAGTTTAAAAATAGCATTGGGGTTTGTTGACCGTGTTTGCCATTTAAACCGTTTGACTATGGCTAAATACATGTGGTCTATCACAGGCTTACTATACAAGCATTATGTATCAGACCCAATCTATCAGTACAATACGTCATAACAAAAACTGCATTCGATAAAAAATTTTTGCTGGTGGATCGCTGACTATTTAGCGTCGTTTTTTATCACTAACCTTTTATATAGCATGATAGCGCCGCTGCTATTATGCGTCTTGTGTCGGAGAAGAAGTATGCAAGCTGTTGGCAATACGTTTATCAAACTGTCCTCAATAACCCTACTGGCGCTTAGCGTCAACCTAGTGGGTTGCCAGACTTTCAAAAATCTAACTGGCGCCAAAGATGGTGAGGCAGTAGAAACAGCTGAAAAATCAGAGCAAGGATATTATAACGAGGCCGTCAATCAGATTGACAAAGGTCACTATATCCAAGGTATCGAAGAGCTGACCAATCTGCGCACATTCTACCCAACCGGACAGTACGCTGAACAAGCCTTGCTTGATATGATGTATGCACAATATGAAGGCGACAAGTATGAAATGGCGGCAGCAAGTGCTGAGCAGTTTATCCGTCTGTATCCGTCTAACCCACAAGTCAGCTACGCCTACTATGTGCGCGGCGTTGCCAATATGGAAGGTTCATCTGAGAGCCTAAAGCTCTTTAAACTGAACCAAGCTGAGCGTGATACTGCGTATTTGCGTATTGCCTTTGCCAACTTCCAAGAGCTTATCAATAAATATCCAAACAGCCCGTATGCACCAGATGCCGCTCAACGTATGACGTTCATCTACAATCAGTTTGCTGAGAGCGAAATGAGCGCAGCCAATTGGTATATCGAGCGTGAAGCTTATGTAGCAGCGGTTAACCGTGCCAAATGGGTATTCCAGTACTACCCGCTGAGTGAGTCAACGCCAGATGCTCTTGCAGTATTAGCTTATAGCCATGAAAAACTTGGTCTAACCGATTTGGCCAATGAGTACAAAACGCTATTGCAGATCAACTACCCAGAGATGCTAACCAGCAACGGTAGTGTGAAATTAAGCACCAAACGTGACCGTACTTGGCTCAATAAGATTACCTTTGGCAAGCTTGGTCGTTCGAACACAACTGATAAATCAGTCGCATCTGGCGAGTATAACGGCGCCACCAAGACACAAATGATTCGTAATGCAGCCCAGTTGAGACTAGCAGGAACAAACACGACGCCTGCCAATACTCCAGTCGCCAATAATGCTGCTGCGCGTAATGGTATTAGCGTAGGCTTAGGTCTGCCTGAAGCATCAGCTGAGCGCGTGACCAGCCAATCAAGTACTGGCTCGACTGCACGAGAAGCCAACGTCGATCCACTAAATACCAATCCGACACGTCGCACTACGTTAAATGACGACAGTGTGAGTGATATGGATAATAATTGATTACGTTAAGTCTCTTCTTAGCTTAGCCTAACTAACACAGTCTGTATTCATTGATAATAAGGTCAACATTATGTTGGCCTTATTTTTCTAGCAGTATCTTATTACCTCTGCCCCAATATAATCGACCTATGGTAAACTGTTTTTTGTATGAGCATTCCTAACCATATTCTTGAACAATTAAATAGCCAAGCTGACCTGATCAGCATCATTGGCAAACACACCACGCTCAAACGCGCTGGTAGTGAATATAAAGGCTGCTGCCCTTTTCACGGTGAAAAATCGCCTTCCTTTTATGTCAATCCACAAAAAAACATCTATCACTGCTTTGGCTGTAGCGTCGGTGGCAATGCCATCAGTTTTTTGCGTGATTATGAAAATTTGACATTTATTGAAGCGGTCAATGAACTATCAAAGCAAACAGGCATTGAAGTACCAAAAGAAGAACAGCAAAACGTTAGTTATCAACGTCGCGCACCCAAACCTATTGCACCGCCGCCTGTGCACAATGTGCCTAGCCCAACTGTAGAACATAGCAAAGTAAGCCAAGACGGTACAAATCAAGACAACCATCAAAATAATCGTCAAGACATTTATCAAGACAGTCATCAAAATAATGTCGTCCAAAGTGACCAAAACTACATCGACCAGCCCATTTATGATGACAATCAGGGCTATGAGAATTTCCCGCCGTTAGAGGCGTATGATTCAGCGTCATATTCGATGGACTCCTATTCCTCAGAGCCGTATTCACCAAACCATTCAGCTGACAGTGGCTATCCGCCAGCATGGCTGACAGATACCGATACTAGCGCTGGTATGCAGGGCGCTCATGACATTGGCCAAAACGATGATAAAGATGGCAATCTATATGAGCTACTAGAGCAAATCCAACAATTCTATCAGCACAACCTAACCACGCATCCCCATGCCAAGCACTACTTTTTATCGCGCGGTATCACTGAAGACATCTTTGAGACCTTCGGTCTTGGCTATGCACCATTTGGTTGGCAGCATCTTGAGCATCAATTTCCGCAGGATATTGAGGGTCTAAAAGCTTTAGGATTGGTACGTCAGTCAGAGTCTGGCCGCGACTACGATCTATTGCGCGACCGAGTCATCTTCCCAATTCGTGATAATCAAGGCCGCACCATTGGCTTTGGTGGTCGGGCGCTCGATGACGAAGTAAAACCTAAATATATTAACTCCTCAGACTCGCCCGTCTTTCATAAGCAGCATGTACTATACGGCTATTATGAATCACGTCAGCAGCGCGCAGACAGTTGGTTGGTCGTCGAGGGCTATATGGATGTTATAGCCCTTTATCAAGCAGGTATCTATGGGGCAATCGCCTCGATGGGTACAGCGATTAATGAAAGCCAAATATCACGTCTACTGACACTCAATCCAACGCTTACTTTGAGCTTTGATGGAGATAGCGCAGGACAAAAAGCGGCTTGGCGTACACTTGAAGTTGCCCTGCCTGTACTGGCCGATGACAAAGAACTGCGGTTTTTAACCCTGCCAAACAATCATGATCCTGATACTTTTATTAAGAGTCAGGGCAGCGATGCCATGCGTGAGCAAATCGCTAATGCCATGCCGCTATCACAGTATATTTTTGCGTATTTGAGTGAGCGTTATGACATGAGTCTGGCTGAAGGCAAAGCCAAGCTCATGTCTCAAGTACGCTCGTTGACGACTGCTTTACCCAAAGGCAGTAGCTTTCGCTATTTGCTCAACAATGACGTTTATCAAAAGCTTGGCGGCAGGCGCAGTCAAAATGTCGAGGCCAAAGATGCACTGCTAGATTTTGATGGTGATATGACCATCAGTCAGCAATTACAGCTTTGCTTTTTGTTTCAGCCGCGCGCGTTAATCGACGACCCTATTGAGTCGATTTGGCAACAGTCAGGGATTAATGGCTTACACCTACCTGCTCATATCAAACAAAAAGCATCACCTGACACCCTGCGTCCTCTTGCTTGGGAAGACTTGCAAGATGCTGCCCTGCTAGACATCGTAAGCACTATCAAGCGCTGTCTTAATTACCTACCAAAAGACGTCAATGCAGCGGCGCATTTTATCTTATCGAACGTAAAGCCTGCGACCCAAGACATGCTCAGCCGTAATTGGGGCGGCTTCTATAAAGCGCTAACCGCACGTAATATTCTGGGGCTTGATGGCCTAATCGAAGAGCTAGTCAGCCAGCTGCTTGAGCGCAATATGAAGAAAAAAATACAAGAGCTGATACAGAACCCTGATCATATTAAGCTTGCGATCGTCCGTAAACAAACCCAATTATTGAATGATTGGCTACGCGCACAGCAGGCAGAGCAATCGGCACAGATGGTCACTGTGCAGTCTTAATGTTTAATTTCAAATGTTGACCCTTTAAAAGTCTAGCAGCTGCCCCCACTACTAATGATTATGCCCAGTAGCATGAGTCGCTCCAAAATCATTTAGCTGATGGCAAATAATCAGTAAAAAATGGTCGGTAGCTATCACTAGCTCGTGCTTGACGACTGTGGTCTGTGTTAAACTGTGTCGCTGTATATTGACAGCACTGCTTGGTGAATGATTGTGAGCATGCATCGTTAAGCACAAATTTTAGGTATTATTTTTACGTATCAGCTTTTAGATACTATTTTTGAGTATTAAATTTTAAGTACTATATTTTTTTAGGTACTGTATTGAAGTCTTTTTAGCTTTTCTGATTTTTAGCTGTTTTTCAGCATTGTTATTGTAGTGTTTTGAGCCTTTATTCATATCAACTCATTTTTGATATTATTGACAACCTCTACGCCATATTTTGATCAATCGATTGATAAGATCAACGCAAAGAGCGAGCGATAGCGAGTCACAATATAAAAATGTCCGATGCAAGTAAGCGAGTATTTATGAACGATAAGTCAGTTTCTAAGTCCACATCTCAACTGGCCACCTTAATCCAAATGGGCAAAGAGCAAGGGTATCTTACCTACGCTGAGGTGAATGACCAGCTGCCCGACTCTATTACCGAAAGCGATCAGATCGAAGACATTGTGCAAATGCTGACCGATGTCGGTATCAAAATCTTTGAATCAGCTCCTGATGCCGATGACATCTTGATGAACGATGATTCAAGTGATGATGATATGGCAGCAGATGAGGCAGCGGCAGTACTCGCCTCTGTTGAAACTGAGCCTGGTCGTACCACTGACCCTGTACGTATGTATATGCGTGAAATGGGTACGGTTGACCTACTGACTCGCGAAGGCGAGATTGCCATTGCTAAGCGTATCGAAGAAGGTATTCGTGATGTACAGCATGCCATGTCTTACTGGCCTGGTACCGTACAGTTTGTCCTTGACGAGTATCAAAAAGTCCAAGACGGCGAAAAAAAGCTATCTGACGTCATCACTGGTTTCTTAGACCCTGAAACCGAAGAAGACAAAATCGCAGCTCAAGAAGCAAAGGAAGCGGCGAAAGAAGAGCGTGAACGCATCAAAGAAGAAAAAGAAAACCCACCGGTTATCAAAGCTAAGGTCAATGCGAAAGCAGCCGCGCTTGATAATGACGACGAAGATGAAGATGACGTTGAAGACGAAGCTGAAGAAGAAACCAGCGGTCTTGATCCAGAAGAAGTTCGTTTACGCCTAGAAGAGATCGAGCATCTATTTATTAAAGCCAAGCAAGCATTGCTTGATTATGGCCGTGGTAGCGTACAGGCTGATACCGCGTATGCCCTACTTGCTGAACGCTTTATGATGTTGAAGCTAAACAACCGCTTGTCAGATCAAGTCATGGCTATCATGCATGACGTCTATGATGACGTGCGTAAGCAAGAGCGTCAAATCATGCGTTTGGTGATTCGCCGTGGTCGTATGCCGCGTGAAGAGTTCCGTAAGACCTTCCCTAGCAATGAAACCAACGTTGATTGGTTGATTGAACGTATCAAAGGTAAGCCTGCATTTGCTGGTACGCTAGAAAAAGTCACTGATGACGTTATTTTATTACAACGTCGTATCCGTGATTATGAGCAGCAGCTCGATATGAAAATCCACGATATGAAAGATGTGGCACGTCGCATGGCTGTTGGTGAAGCAAAAGCTCGCCGCGCGAAAAAAGAAATGGTTGAAGCTAACCTACGTCTGGTTATCTCTATCGCCAAAAAATATACCAATCGTGGTCTACAGTTCTTGGATCTTATCCAAGAAGGTAACATCGGTCTGATGAAAGCCGTTGATAAGTTTGAATATCGCCGTGGTTATAAGTTCTCGACCTATGCCACATGGTGGATTCGTCAGGCGATTACCCGCTCTATTGCTGACCAAGCGCGCACCATTCGTATTCCTGTGCATATGATTGAGACCATCAACAAAATCAACCGTGTCTCACGTCAATTGCTACAAGAAATGGGGCGCGAGCCAACACCTGAGGAATTAGGCGAACGCTTAGAGATGGACGAAGTTAAAGTCCGTAAAGTGCTGAAGATTGCTAAAGAACCTATCTCTATGGAAACCCCTATCGGTGATGATGAAGATTCGCACCTAGGTGATTTCATCGAAGATGGTACGATTTCAAGCCCTGTCGATGATGCGACTGCTGCTGGTCTGCAAGAAGCGACGCGTGATGTACTCGGCAACCTGACTGAGCGTGAAGCGCGTGTCCTAAAAATGCGTTTCGGTATCGATATGCCAACCGATCATACTCTAGAAGAAGTCGGTAAACAGTTCGATGTAACGCGTGAGCGTATTCGTCAGATCGAGGCAAAAGCATTACGTAAATTGCGTCATCCATCACGTTCTGAGCACTTGCGCTCTTTCCTTGAAAATGACTAGACTCTCAGAGAAATACTGAGCCTAGCTAATAGGTTTCAGATCGTTGCTAAAAATAGAAAAGCTGAGCATGTCTCAGCTTTTTTTGTGCCTGCTTTTTTAGTTATAGAATTTATTAATCAATGTGCTTATTAATCACTGTGTTTATTAATTGCAATTTTTTTAATTGCAAAGCTGTTTAATTATAAAGATCCTTAATTACCAAGTTTCCTAGTCATAAATCCCTTTAATCCGAGAGCTCCTCGTTCAATATACACCCCTATTTACTTTACCTTCTACTATCTTCTCTTATTCAAAATTATCAAATTATAGATAGACACACTCTTTCAAAAACCACTTTATAGTTGACACTATCAACCTTATTCTATATAGTTGCTTCTATCAACTATATCAAAGAGTTTTTATGTCTAATAATTCATTGAGCGAAACACTACATCAATTGATGCATACCTATACCAATCTATTACTAGAAGGCATTCGCCAGCAAGGTGTGGAGTTGTCCGTGACCAATATCAGAACCTTAAAAGGTGTGTGTTATAACCCAAATAGCACTGCGCTATCTATCTCTAAACACATGCAGCGAGACAAAGCGCAAATCACCCGCGCCTTAAATGACCTATTGGCGGCTGAGCTAATATTAAAGACAGACAACCCGCTTGATGGTCGCAGCCAATTACTACAGCTGACTCCTAAAGGCGAAGAAGTTATGACAAAACTTGATGCAGCAGAAGAATGGTCAAGACAGCAATTAACAAAAGATTTAAGCCTCGTAGAGCTTGCGTTATTTTTCCGTGTCAGTCGCACCATGATAGACAACGTTAGCACCAGCAAGACTACCGATAAATAAGTAAGGACAGATCCGTATGAATAACACAATAAATCAAAAACCAGTGCGCGAAATCATGACCGTTGCTCACAAGCAAATGATTACTCCGCACTACATCCGTATATACCTCACAGGGCAAGCAGATACTATTGCCAATATCGCGACCATGACAGTTGGCGCAAATAACAAAGTACTTATTCCTGTCGATAAAGCTCAGCCAATTGACCTAAATGACAATACTACATTCGTTGTCCGCACTTATACTCATCGCGGCGCTGATGTAGCAAAACAACAGATCTGGATTGATTTTGTCGCTCATGGTGACGAGGCGCCCGCTTCAGGCTGGGCCACTCATGCTGAGATTGGTGACGAGATTGGTATCTTAATGAAGCCTAAAACCAAAGCGCTTTGTCCCGATGCAGATAATTTTCTACTGATTGGCGATGCCACGGCTATACCAGTGCTCGGCTCGATATTAGAAACCTTGCCTGCCAGCGCGACTGGTCAATGCATCATCGAAGTACACGGTGTAGAAGATGAGCAAGAGTTGTCGACAGCAGCCAATATCACCATGACATGGTTACATAACCCAGATCCAACGCAAGGCAGTCAATTAATCGACACAGTAAAATCTCTCGATTTGCCAACTGCAGAACAGAGCCGTTTTGCTTATATCGCTAGCGAATTCTCATCTGTCAAAGCCCTTCGTTATTACCTAAAGGTCGAGCAACAGTGGTCTAAAGATGAGCTATATGCTTTTTCTTACTGGAAAGCAGGTGTTGCAGAAGACCAATCTGTAAGCGATCGACAGGCAGAGAAAAACACCGACTAATTAAACGCTCTTTATGATAGGAAAATAACGATACCGGCAAATACAGAGACCCTGCTCATTAATGGTAATAAAAACAGCGGCGCTAAGAATGATGGCACTAAAAAAACACCGTTGCTCTACAAAGTGTTGTTAATACTTGCCTTAATGACTGTCATAGGTGGTCTCTTAACAGGTGTGATGACCTATATGAATGTCGGATATTCCGATACATTTTTTATAGACTGGTCTAGAGCGCTACTTGCAGCGTATGCGATCATGCCGATTGGCTTCTTACTGATGGGTCTGGTCACAAAATTTATTAATCATAAGTTATCTAATACCAAAGCGTACAAGCGCAATCTCATTACAGGTGTGTTGATGGCTTGCATAATGGAGTCTATGTTAGCCTTTAGTACTGCCTCAAAGACGATCGGTTTTGCTAATCAAACGGCGTTTTTGAATGGCTGGTTAGAAGGGTTTCTAGTTGCATTACCAGTAGGATTGACGTTAATGGTCATCGTTTCTATGACTATTAAACCAAAAATTGAGGCATTTCTAAAAAGCTAAGATATCACAACTATGCTTATTAGGTTTTTCGGTACTCTACCGCGATGCTAACTAAATTAATAAAAAAGCTTAATAAAATTTAAGAACATAAAGCATCAAGGGCGTGTTGAATATTCAACACGCCCTTGTCATGTCAGAAGCTTTCTAATACTATTTTACTGTTGGTTTGGCAAAGAACTAACGTGTATTTAATAAGTCAGTCGTAACAACGTTTAGTATTAAATACGGTTTGATACAGTCTTTTTTTACCCGTCATATATTATTACTATTCGACAATATTCCGATGACTAGACAGTACTGACCCCTGCCGTCAATCCCGTAGAATTAAACTTGGGAGATTTTAGTTACGCAGCTTGACGATAATAATCAAACCAC
>NZ_JADQAN010000017.1:0-71876 GCF_022129425.1 Psychrobacter sp. Ps1
CCGATTGTACCGACGTTGACGTGTGGCTTGTTACGTTCAAACTTGGCCTTTGCCATGGGTATTTCCTCTTTTTTTGGTGAATGATCAATAAAAAGCTGTTTAATGGCTCATAATAGAATTAAATCATCATAAACCTAGCTATCAACCGCACGAACCACTGCTTAAACAATGCTCCGAACTAATTCTTGTATCCGTTATTATACGCTGACTTTTCTTAAATAGTCATACATCTCTCAATCGAAATCAACTTCTCTCTAACCAGTAGATATAAAGATCGATTGATTATAACCTTTCTTATAACCGTACAATTATCTTGATATGCAAGGTCGCGATATTAGCTGACCGACATCATCAAACAATCCGTAAAATCCGTTAACATATGGAACAGCAATCCAATTCCAATGATATTAAAAGGCTTACGAAGAAAGAGTAAAACAAAATACACTAGCATCGCATAATAAGTATGTAACGGATGAAAATCAATGCTACATCTATTTGCCTGAAATATTGGGTTTGCTACCAGATGATCTATATCAACCAACATGGTCGCAAGCAAAATCAGATATGCTTTTTTCCACTCTTTTCTAAAAAACGCAATCGCGATAAAAAGAGGAAAACCAAAGTGCAAAAAATAATGTATTAATGTCTGCATACTGACCTATTAGTTTTAGTCTTCTCTATATAAGACCATCAAAACCAATATTTATTAATATACTGACAGCACTAAAAGGCAACACCTCAGTGTCACCTTTGAATCATTGTCTACCGCACTACTGTTATATATTTCAATATTCTATAATTTCGATATCGACGCAAAGTTATATAAATAGCAAAACAAGCATAAAAGGTATAAACAATAAATGGAGCTCATATCGAGAATTGAACTCGAGACCTCTCCCTTACCAAGGGAGTGCTCTACCGCTGAGCTATATGAGCGTATATTGAAACCTTTGAGTTGCACTAAAAAAAATATCACGATGCAGCAATAATTACTGACTCTCGTGATGATTTATTGTTATGCTTTGCGATGGTGTATATATGGAGCGGGTGGCGGGAATCGAACCCGCGTCATTAGCTTGGAAGGCTAAGGTGTTACCATTATACCACACCCGCATTTACTCTTATTCAGGATAACTATAATCGAGAGTTATGAGATATAGAGAGTATGCTTGGCGCTATGACAAACTTTAGAAAATATGGTGGTGGGGGAAGGATTCGAACCTTCGAAGCTTTCGCGACAGATTTACAGTCTGTTGGGTTTGACCGCTCCCCAACCCCACCTTAGGTTGCTTTGAACAAAAATGACTTACATTTAAGACAAATTCATAAAAAGCTACTTTAAGAGAGATGGTGCCGACTGCCGGGATCGAACTGGCGACCTACTGATTACAAGTCAGTTGCTCTACCAACTGAGCTAAGTCGGCTTGTTCTCTTAAAGTGGTGGCTATTCTATCAAATTTTTTGAGATGCGCAAGTACTTTTTCATCTTTTTTTAAATTAATTTGATATAAATATTTAAGTTACTGATTAAGCTAGTTTTTTTATAAATAAAAATATGACGATAAATTGGCTTTTTACTTGCAGCCTTTATTTTTGCCATATCACTAGCTCTTTAATTAGCGAATACGCAAGCCATTACAGGCCATTTCTACCGCTTTTATTAATGCCAATGCTTTTTTATTGGTTTCATCCCATTCTTTTTCTGGAACAGAATCAGCAACAACCCCTGCTCCGGCTTGAATATGTATCTCACCACGGCGCATCACCGCAGTACGGATAGCAATGGCCGTGTCCATATTACCATTCCAACCTAGATAACCAACTGAACCACCAAATACTGTTCGACGTACTGGTTCTATCTCATCGATAATTTGCATAGCGCGGATTTTGGGTGTGCCCGATAGCGTCCCAGCTGGGAAAGTGGCACAAAACACATCTAGTGCATCTTTGTCAGCTCGTATCGTACCCTCAACATTAGATGCGATATGCATCACTTGTGAGTAGCGCTCTATAAACATCTTTTCTGTGACTTTAACACTGCCATATTCGCAAACGCGGCCAAGATCATTGCGACCCAAATCAATGAGCATCAAATGCTCCGCTGTTTCTTTCTCATCATTTAGCAGCTCTTGCTCAAGCGCGAGGTCTTCAGCCTTATCTCGGCCACGTTGCCGTGTCCCTGCTAGCGGCCTTACCGTCACCTTGCCATTTTCGATACGGGATAGGATTTCAGGAGAAGCACCGATAATATCAAAGCGTTTGTGATCATCGAGTGTATAGCCATGCACCAAGAACAGATAAGGCGACGGATTAAGGTAGCGAAGCGCACGATAGACGGCTAGAGAGTCGCCTGTATAGTCCGCTGTCAATCGCTGCGCTGGCACTACCTGCATGACGTCACCTGCGGCAATGTAATCCTTTATTTTATTGACATCGCTACAGTATTTTTCGGCACCTGTTTGCGATATAAATTTAGGCGTAGGCATTACAGGTGCGCGCAAGTTAGACGGTTCTGCTAGCTTTTCTTCGATTTGTTCTAGCTCGCGAATAGCTGAACTGTAGCCATCCTCAGACTGGCAATCAGCATAGACGATGATTGATAGCGTATTCTCTAAATTATCAAATACAATAATGCTCATCGAAAGCATCAGCCACATATCTGGCATCGACATTGGGTTGGCCGCATCAGATAAGCCGACACTTGGCTCAATAACACGTACCATATCGTAGCCAAAGTAACCGACTAGACCGCCACTAAAGCTCGGCATCGTCGGCACATCTTCAGCGGTTGGCATATGATATTGCGCCATCAGCTCACGTAGGTAATCAAAGGGATTCTCTACTGACTCTGTATCAATATGATCGTTTCGTTTGGTCGTCATATTGCCATCAGCGTACTGTAAAATCAGATCGCTACCCAATCCAATCATGGAGTATCGCGCCCAGCGCTCACCGCCTACCACAGACTCAAACAGATAGGCAGAGCCGTTTAGATCACGTACTTTGGAGAATACAGATACGGGAGTCTGCGCATCCATCAGACGTTTTTTTACTAGTGGTGCGTGACTAAAGCCTCTATCTCTAAAAGCTTGGTATTCTTCAAAAGTCATCATAATAGCGCTCTCTTAGCACCTTATAGGCAATAATAAAACTATAAGCTGCTCTATAAAATATAGCGCCAATATTCGCTAAAATATCGACGCTATAATGAGTCATTTGTTTAAAAAACGGTAAGCACAACAAGGCTCTCTATCAAAAATTACGACAAAGACCTAGTATAGATTTGAATTATGCACCGCCCATATTAAACAACCATAAGGCCAAACCGATAATTAGAATGGTCACAAATACCCATATAAACCAGCCACCGCTTGCTTTTTTCTCTACATGACCTGCATGGGCAGGGTTGCTGATTTCTTGATCCATCGCATTATTGCCTTCGGTACCAAGATCACGCGGCTGCCCTAAATTAGCCGTGCCTGAAAACTGTGCACTAGCTGCTTGTTTGGCTTTTAAAACTTCAGGGTCAGCTTCTTCTTGTAACTCTGTTTTTGTCGTTTTATCGTGTTCGTCTTGGACTGCTGGCTCTTCATGCATTACTGGCTCCTCATGCACTGCCGGCTGCTCTTCTACCACTGGCGCGCTATCAGCAGATATTGTCTGTGGTGGCTCTGTAGTCGTCACAGCCTCTGTTTCAGTTGCCGTTGGTACAGATGCGTCAGCTACTACTTCTGTAGCAACTGGCGTTTCTTCTACTGGCGTAGGCGATGCTACATCCGCGTCAGACAGTACTTCATCAATCCCTGTTTCTTTGACAACTGGCTCTGCAGAAACGGCTTCCTCGGTAGCTAGCTCTTCAAAAGCCGGTTCTTCAAAAGCCGGCTCTTCACCAATTGGTTCTTCAACAACTGATTCAACAGTTTCGTGCGTAGAAGTTACTGAGTCTTCGGTCATATCTGAGCCGGCATCTACAGGTAAAGGCTCTACAGGTACAGTATCATCTGTAGCAGGTAACATTTCTTCGATGCCAGTTTCTTTGACCACTGGCTCATTGCCTGTTTGCTCTATGATCGGCTCTTCTTCAATTAAAGCTTCTTTGCTCGCACTTTCTTCAAGAATGCTTTCTTCAACTATTTGCTCTTCAGTCATAGGCTCACTAGGAGGAGTTTCTAGCACGGTAGTTGTGTCAGCATTCTCATGTGTACCTGCTACTGGCTCGTCTGTGGTCACTGGCGCTAGTGCCTCACTCTCTGTCATTGCAGGTGCAGTAGATGCCTGTACTTGAAAGCTAAAGCTTGCAAAGCCAAGCGTATCATCTGCTTTTAGATGACTAGATTCATTGCCTGCAATACGTTGCTCATTGATAAACGTGCCGTTAGAAGAATCTAAGTCCTTCACATACAACTGACCATCTAATACACTGAGCACTGCATGGTTGCGAGAAACCTGCTTACTACCTAGCACTACGTCGTTATCACTACCACGACCTATAGATAAGCTATCACTAACTGTCAGTGTCAGGTCACCTAGCGCTTCCGTCAATGCATTTAGCTGCCAAGTTGTACTTGCTGCCGTATTCATACTTTCTGTCTCGTTTGTCATGTTATAACTCCTTATTTTTCTATTGAATATCCAATGATGCTAAAAATAATAACTCTAAAATATTACTGCCAATTGATGATAAGTATTGTCGCTATTTCTTTAATAATAGTTGCCTAGCACGGTTGATTAAGTACTTTCCTCAGACACCATACAGTATTTACTTTGGTATAAAGTGAGGTTTTACAACTTCATCAAGCTTGCTATAGGGGATATTAAGGACAGGCATACCGTAAGCATATGGGCCGATAGAATAATGCTGATACCGAATGCTAACGCCTTTATCAGTCAAGGTCACATTATCGCTTAACGTAAATGGCCAGTTTTTCTCATAACTATTCACGTCTTCGGCAACCGTTTTAACCCACACTTTATATGCATCATAGGCAAGTGCCTCAAAACGAGGTTTTTGCCCTGAGATAAGCATGTCGTCAAGCATGACTTGCTTCTTGGTACTTGGGTCAAATACTAGATACTCGCTATAAGGCATGCCGTGTGCACCGCCGGTATAGATATAAGAGCTAATCTCAAACAGTTCAAAGTCATCGACATGACCTAGATAATTGGGCGCTACCATCAGATTATAACCCCACGACACATCATCAGGCATATCTCGAAATTGTGAGCTCACAAAGTTATCAAGAGCAGCCGTAACTTCTTTTTCGCTGCTTTCACCCTTGATAGGTGCTGACTCTGTCATCTGACTATTGACGACTAAGTTATCGATACGGGCATTGGCAATCTCATCTATCCAGTTTTGACTACTTTTGAGATATTTAATTTCAATCTCTGGACAGTTATCACGCTTGTCACATGTCTCTTGTATATTACTGGGTAGTTGATACGGTAGATATTCAGTGCTACTAAGAAAGCTTCCTGCATTTACCGACATACTAACGGCACTTAATAATAGGCTGCCAGTCAACATAGCAATTGAACGTCTCTGGCTTACCTTTATCGAAAATAGATCAGCCGATATAGATTTATCATCAGTTTGAGTCGTAGTGTGCATATGTCCTCTTTTATAAATATAAAATGTTGTTTATCATTCTACCGTAACAATTGCACTGTATTGTAGGAACACTGTTTGTGTTTTTAAGGTTCTGTTGACAATTAAATGCTTATCTCCTCGCATTTATCACATAAATAACAGACAATAAAAAAGACACGGCTAGCGTGTCTTAATCAATGAACAATATAGAGATATAAATAAATTTAATGTTCGCGAGTGCTACTAAAAGTCACTTCTGGATAACGATCTTGCATCAATTGTAAGTTGACCCGTGATGGCGCAAGATAAGTCAGATAACCACCACCATCGATTGATAACTGGTCATGGGCTTTTTTCTTGAACTTTGCCAAAGCCACGTCATCATCGCAATGAATCCAGCGTACCGTAGCTATCGATACTGGCTCAAAGGTACATTGAACTTTGTACTCTTCTTTGAGACGATGGGCGACCACTTCAAACTGTAGGACACCGACCGCACCCAAAACCAAATCATTATTAATCTGCGGCATAAAGACCTGCGTTGCGCCCTCTTCACTTAATTGTTGAAGACCTTTTTGCAGAGCTTTTGATTTAAGCGGATCTTTTAGTACCACACGGCGGAACAATTCAGGAGCAAAATGCGGAATACCGATAAAGCTTAACTCTTCGCCTTCAGTGAAGCTGTCACCGATGGAGATGGTGCCATGGTTATGCAAACCAATGATATCACCCGGATAGGCTTCTTCTAGCGCCTCGCGGTCACCTGCTAAAAAGGTCAGCGCATCAGCAATACGTACGTCTTTACCCAGACGCACATGTTTCATTTTCATGCCCTTCTCGTACTTACCAGAGCACACTCGCAAGAACGCAATACGGTCACGGTGACGCGGATCCATATTGGCCTGAATCTTAAAGACGAAGCCTGTAAAATCTGTCTCGGTGGCTGATACTTCACGCTCAGTCGTTGGATGAGCTTTTGGCGGCGGTGCATACTTGACTAAGGTATCAAGTACCATGTTTACCCCAAAGTTACCCAATGCCGTGCCAAACAATACTGGCGTCATCTCGCCAGCCAAAAATGCGTCAACACTGAACTCTTCTAACGCCATCTGTACCAGCTCAAGCGACTCTTCGAAAGCGTCAAACATCAACTGTCCTAGACGCTCACGGATATCTGGATAATCGTAGCCTTCTCGGGTCTCAGAGACCGTCATCTTGCCGCCATTACCTTTTTCATAAAAGTAAGTTTTATTTTCAGTCAAATGATAGACACCGATGAAGTCTTGACCCATACCGATAGGCCAAGTCACTGGGATACATTTGATTTTTAGAACGGCTTCGATTTCGCTAAGCAACTCAAGCGGCTCACGAATCTGACGATCTAGCTTGTTGACGAATGAGATGATAGGCGTATCGCGCATACGACATACTTCCATCAGCTTGATGGTTCGTTCTTCCACACCTTTTGCACCATCGACCATCATCAGCGCACTATCCACTGCAGTCAAAGTACGATAAGTATCTTCACTAAAGTCGGCGTGACCTGGGGTATCTAGTAGGTTGACCATATGGTCTTTATACGGAAACTGCATGACAGACGTCGTAATCGAGATACCACGCTCTTGCTCCATGCTCATCCAATCTGAGGTTGCATGACGATCTGTCTTACGGCCTTTTACTTCGCCCACTACCTGAATCGCTTGACCCCACAACAGGAGTTTTTCGGTCATGGTGGTCTTACCAGCATCGGGATGCGAGATAATGGCAAAGGTGCGGCGCTTAGCAACTTCTTTGTTTAATTTCTTTGGATCTACGCTCATAATTTTCAGCTTCAACAGTTATGTGATTTAGAAATGACTCTAAATAAATAGAATAGATAATGAGCGTATTGTAGCGGATTTAGCATCAGGGTGCAGAATTAGCGTATAAAAAAACACGCTCCGTTATTTAAACAAAGCGTGTTTTTGGGCTTTTAAATTGCGATCATCCTGCTTGAGTAGCACGACTAATAGCCATCAATTCATCTCAGTAGTAGCGTTCTATTTGCTCAGCTAAGAAGTCGCCAGCCACCTCATTGACGATTGTACAATCGACTACGTCAAAACGACTGTCCGTATTCGGGTCAGTACTACCTTTGGCGACATAATTTGCCTCATAAATATCCTTCCCATATTCAACACCACTATATTCATAGGCAGGTTGATTTTTATATTCAAAGAACATCACTTGCGCCGCTTTTAGTTTACTCCCTTTGCCAACGTCAAACTCAGACAGTCTATAATCTCTATCATCACTAAAGCGTCGTTCGGCAGCCTCGATCCATTCACTTAATGACGAGTATCCTGTCTTATTTTTGTCGTTGAATGCCCAAAATGATTGCTCGCTTGTCACGACTGGAATGTAACAAACGGAGCCTTCAGGGAAAGCAACATTGGATGGAATTTCTGAGTAGTTGCTCAAATCGGTGAGAATACCGCGGCGTTCTTCGATATTCGTGCCCGTGCTATAACTGCGGGTCGTTAAGCCCGACAAGTCCAGTGTTTGATAGGTGGTTTGATAGTCCAGTTTGTTATTACTGTTTTTTTCATAGATAGGGCGTTTGACCGTGCGACCATTGACTCCGATGTCTTTGTTTTCGAGTCGACCTTCGAAATCATCTGCCAGTACCGTTCTGTCTAAATCATTTAGGCTCTGGTTGCTATAACTGTTGATGAGATTGGTAGTTTTGATGTTGCGTGCGCCTGTGCGATAGGTTTCATCGATGCGTGCAATAGCGGTATCGTTGGCCTTACTATCGTAACTATTGGCAAAGCTCGTCAACGTAATATTGTCGCTGTCAGAATCATAACTGCCGTCATCTACTTCGCAGCCTATCAAAGCAAGCATTGTCCAGAAGAAAACACCAGATATCGCAACCACTCTATTCATCGAACAATGTCCTTATGATTTAGATTTTTTATCACCCAATTTGATGATATTAATATGACCAACCACATGGCTTTGGTCATTTTGTTTACTAGCACCAGCAGGTATTGCTACTGTAGAGAGCTCCAAAAGCCATATTTACAAACTTGTCGTAAATATTTACTACCGACTCACTGAGCTGTTTTAATGATTTGTTATCCTAGGTTGCATATTTAGATTCACTATTCAAATCCAAAAACCAAAACAAAGGATATGTTATGAAAACTTTGTATTCAACCAAAGCGACTGTTACTGGCGGCCGGGCAGGTTCAGCAAGCTTAAGTGACAATGACCTGACTATAAACATGGTACCACCAGGCTCTGGAAAAGAGGGCAATAACCCAGAACAACTATTTGCCATGGGATACAGTGCCTGCTTTGATGGCGCCCTTGCAGCTGTTAAGCAAATGGAAAAAGCAAAGTTTGATTCAACCACTTCAATTGAAGTAGATTTGCTTCAAGGCGAAGGCCATGACTATAAACTGGCTGCTAAAATTCATGTCATTGGTGAAAATACAGAATTGTCAGCTGACGAGTTTCAACAGTTGGTCGAAAAAGCGCATGAAGTATGCCCATATTCGAAAGCAACCAGCGGTAACATCGATGTCGAAGTCTCTTCAGAAGTAAGATAACGCATTCAAAGATTTCTTATCAACTATTTAATAACAAATAGTTGATAGTCATCAGACATTAAAAGAACTCAGTTTATCTGGGTTCTTTTTTTGTTTTTACCAATTCATTTGTCTCGGAAATAGCATATCGAAAACTCAGTGTAGATTTCAATAAAAAAGAACACGATAGAACATCTCGTAACGGTTAAGCAGTTCGGCACACGATGATTTTATCGTTATAATAAGCGTATATATTTTTATCTAATAGCTGATAAGTGACTTTTATGACTGATGACATAGCTGACAATACCACCGATAACGACCACAACTCTCACCAAGCGCTTGACCCCAAAGCACTACCGAACTTCGATACCATGCCTAATGTGGCGCTGATGGATACCAGTCATGTAGACAAAGATCAGCCACCTTTTATTTTGGTTGATGGCTCCTATTATCTGTTCCGCACTTATCACGCCTTGCCAAAAACCATGCAAAACTCGCAGGGTCTAATCACCAATGCGATACGCGGTACACTCAACGCACTACTAAAGCTGATGCGTCGCTATCATCCTACTCACATGGCTGTTTGCTTCGATACCAAATCACCGACTTTTCGCCATCATATGTCTGCTGATTACAAGGCCGCTCGTCCACCCATCGATATCGAGCTAGTAGAGCAAATTCCTTATATTCATCGTTTGGTCACTGCATTAGGTATTCCACTGTTGCGTATTGAAGGTGCAGAAGCCGATGATATCATTGGTACACTTGCCCATCGCGCTGTCGAGCAAGGTCATCACGTGGTCATCTCGACGGGTGATAAAGACATGATGCAGCTGGTTAATGACTGCGTAATACTAGAAGACAGCTTTACGGGCAAAGTCACGGATACGCCAGCAGTAATCGATAAGTTTGGTATCAATCCAAATCAAATGATCGATTTCTTAACGCTAATGGGTGATGCCTCTGATGGTATCAAAGGCGTACCTGGTATCGGTAAAAAGACCGCTAAAGACCTACTCGTTGAGTATGGTGATATCGAAAACATGCTCAAGCACATTGGCTTTATCAAAGGTCGCGGGGCGAAAGGTCTAATTGAACACGCCGACGATATTCCTTTTAATCGAAAGCTGGCTACCATCGTCACTAACTTAGCAATCGGTCAAGATTGGAATGACCTAAAAATCAATACCGATCCTTGTGCGCATATAGATGAATTGCGCGACTTATATAATGAGCTTGAGTTTAGAAATGAGCTGGCATCACTCGATCACCCAAATCACCCTGCCAATGGCTCTAAAAGTGTTGCTGATAGCCAAGCCAATACTGAGTCACAGGCACAGGTGGCAAAATCTCTCCAATCCACCAATACCGACAACATCAAAGACAGTACTAACCATGATAAAGCGTGGCACACTGTACTCGATGAGCCAGCGTTTGATAGCTTGGTCGAATTGTTAGAAGCTGCTCCGCACTTTGTCATTGATACCGAAACCACTAGCGTTCATTGGCGTGACGCACAAATCGTCGGTTTATCTTTCGCATTGCAAGCACACGAAGCCTATTACATTCCACTTACGCATAGCCTAGAAGGTGATGAGCTAATAGCCAAGCAACTTGATCGTGATACGGTATTAGCTCGCTTAAAACCTGTACTAGAAAATCCAAATATCGGTAAAATCGGTCAGCATCTAAAGTATGACGCGCACATTCTCGCTCACTATGATATCGATCTAGTCGGTGCCATACATGAGCAGCCAAATAACTGGGCAATGGATACGATGCTTGCCAGCTATGTCATCAATGCGGCAGCCACTCGCCACGGTATGGATGATTTGGCACGTCATTATTTGCAAACGCAAACCATCAGCTTTGAAGATGTAGCAGGTAAAGGCGCTAAGCAAGTTACCTTTGACCAAGTGGCCATCGATATCGCGAGCGACTATGCGTGTGAAGATGCCGATATCACCTATCAATTATTTGACGTGTTCAGCGTTGAGCTAGCTAACGATGCCAATAATGCCAAATTACTACACGAGCTAGAAATTCCAACGGCAGAGATACTTTGCCAAATGGAAGCGCATGGTATTTTGATTAAACGCTCCTTCTTAAACGAGCTGTCAAAACGCTTTGATGAAGAAATTATCGCCCTAGAGAAGCGCGCCTATGAAGTAGCAGGTGAAGAGTTTAACTTAGGCTCTCCTAAGCAGCTTGGTGAGATGCTGTTTGAAAAGCTAGGCGTGGCTGGTGGCAAAAAAACCAAGTCTGGTCAATACTCGACTGGTGAGGCGGTACTCTCAAAAATCGATCATCCATTGGTCGATATTACACTAGAGTATCGCGGACTGTCCAAGCTTAAGAGCACTTATACCGACGCACTCGATAATGTCGCAGATAGCGAAACCGATCGTGTACATACTAGCTACCATCAGGCATTAACGAGCACTGGGCGTTTGTCATCGACAGATCCTAACTTACAAAATATCCCAATTCGTACTGCGACTGGTCGCCTCATTCGTCAAGCTTTTATCGCACCAGAAGGCCGCGTGATTCTCGCAGCGGATTATTCACAAATTGAATTGCGTTTAATGGCGCATTTTTCAGGTGATAAAAACCTAACTCATGCCTTTAACGAAGGGTTAGATATTCACGCGGCCACTGCTGCCGAAGTGCTTGGTAAGGATGTCGCAGACGTCACTTCAACCGAACGTCGTAATGCTAAAGCCATTAACTTTGGTTTGCTATATGGTATGAGTGCCTTCGGACTTGCCAAGCAGCTACAGATGAGCCGCGGCGAGGCACAAGACTATATCGATATGTACTTTGAGCGTTATCCAGGCGTCAAAAACTATATGATCAATACTCGTGCCAGCGCCTATGAACAAGGCTATGTCGAGACGATATTGGGCCGTAAGCTCTATACGCCTGATATCAATCATAGCAACCGTATGGTCAAGCAAGGTGCTGAGCGCGCGGCGATTAACGCGCCACTACAAGGCTCTGCTGCTGATCTAATCAAACTTGCTATGATTGCCGTTGATAAAGTACTGCCAAAAGAGCAAGCTAAAATGCTGCTACAGGTTCACGATGAATTGGTGTTTGAAGTAGATGCCGATAAAGTAGACGAAGTTAGCCAGCTAATTACTAATGCTATGCAAGATGTATTGACGACTACAGCAGTAGAAAAAGGCTGGAATGTAGACTTTGCAGTACCTTTATTAGTCGAGACTGATAGCGGTCAAAACTGGGATGAGGCACACTAATCATTCACTGATATTTTATTAAGCATGCAAGGTATGATTATTCATGTACTTTGCAAATATGACAGTTTTTGATAACTGACACTACAATAAGTCATTATATATTGTTTATCTTAGCAATCACTTATGACCAGTTAGTTATATTTCATAACAGTAATATCTAGATATGAGGTTTATAATAGGTCATCTATTAAACCCTAACTATTCGATATTTTCGCTTTAAAGTGAGCCTTTGGGCTCACTTTTTTGTTTTTAACACATTCTTTTTGATACGCAGGAGTCATTTATTTTGAGCTCAGATGGCATCATTGAAGTCCCTGGCATTATACTTTTGATAGCATGCCTGTTGCGTATTTTACAATATGTTATGAAAAGTCATGTCAAACAAATTAAGGCTTTTTGGCTGGCAGCCGTACTTATATTTGTCTCTGTCATTCGTCGAGAGCTGAATTATCTACCAGACTTACTGGTTCCAAGCGACTTTTCGATGCTTGGTCAATCTTATGACTGGTGGGAGGACAGCGTCCTTACCGTTATCTATCTCGTCGCGCTTGGTTTGCTAGTCTATTCGAGGCATTACCTATGGGCAATGCTAAAAAACGTGCCAGTTTCGCTCTATCTTAGCGTTACTGTACTGGCTATCATTCAATACATGGGTGAGAACGCTATTATGTTCCCGCATACATTTGGTGAAATTGTCGAAGAGCTGGCTGAGACTGCCATTTATGGTATTGCATTGACCTATTTATGGCGATTTAAACTGGCTGACTATGAGTCATGTCTGGTACAGAAGTTAAATTATAAGTTCGACCACGCCAATAATTAAAACTATAAGTTTGATTTCTTATGTAGCAATCTTGCTATCGTACAAAGACTTAGCAAAAATTTTATAAACAATTACGGCTGCTCATTTTGAGTAGTCGTTTTGCGTTCTAATCAACGTCTTACATTTTTTGAACATCCTGTCACACCTTACTACTAGTGAAAAGTTGATTAAGCGTACAAACTGAGAAGCATATTATCTACATTGCAATGAGCGATGCTCTGATAAACCAGTACGATATTTTTATTTCTAATGATGGCGACATCTAATAACTACAATAAGGAATTATTCATGGAAAACTCAAAAAATCCACTACCAGAAGAGATGGATCATATTGACGGTAATCGTCGTGATAACAATGACAGCGTCGATAACTCAGATAACAATAATCAGGATGAACAAGACAATCAATTGGTCGATTTGGACAATCCTATGCTGCATACCATCGACAACGATGATGTGATTGATAATAGCACGGGATTTAATAACTCAGAAGTCGGTAGTGATGCAACCCAAGGACTCACACCTGCGCATCGTCAAAATATCGATGAGTCACGGGTCGATGAGATTTTGGTTCAAGACAACCTCGATGACAGCGATTATCCAGATGCGATGGATATTGTTGATAGAGAAGCGGCCGAACGTAGCAACGATGATGATTTTTAGCACTTAACATAACTGTTAATACAATCTTTATTCATAAAAAAGCACGCTTGATATAGTTAAGCGTGCTTTTTTTATTCTACTATTCAACTTACCAAAATAGCGACTTTCGACTGTCTAAACCCAACCATCTAACGTGCCAGCCCAACCTTTTACCAAAGGCAGGCTCAACGCTTCAAGCAATTCAATATGTGTCTCATCAAGGTTTAATGCAGGGATATAATGATACTCTTGCCCGCCAGCATTAAGGAAGTTGTCACGGTTTTCAATGGCTAGCTCCTCTAGTGTTTCTAGACAGTCTGCTGAAAACGCCGGACTGATCACCTGTACCGAGCGCACACCTGACTTACCCCAATCTTCCAACACCACATCGGTATATGGCTTAACCCACTCTTGCTTACCAAAGCGTGACTGGAAACTAATAATCCATTCGTCATCGTTCAGGCCAAGTTCATGCGCCACTTGCGCAGCCGTACATTTACAGCGTTTAGGATAAGGATCACCTTTATCGGCATAAGGCTGCGGAATACCATGAAAACTAAACATCAATTTTTCGGGCTTGCCATGCTTCTCTTGAAAACGGCGAATAGAGTTGGCCAAAGCTTGAATATACAGCGGATGAGCAAAGTAGTCTTTGACAATCGTATAATTTGGCAAGTTGCGTTGCTTGAGCGTCCACTTCGTCAGCGCATCATATACGGCACCGCCTGAAGAGGCAGAGTACTGCGGAAACAACGGCAGAATGACAAAGTGATCAACCCCTTCACCACGTAGCGCGTCCATCACATCAGGCAAACCAGGATTACCATAGCTCATCGCAGGATGCACAGAGACACGAAATGGCGCCACACTATCAGCCAAACGTGGTTCTAATAGCTCAACTTGGCTTTTTAGTATCTTACGAATCGGTGAGTCACCTTCCCAGATACTCGCGTAAGCCTTTGCTACGCGTTTAGGACGACTTGGTAAGACAAATAGATTCAGAATAATAGCCCATAGAAATTTGGGAATCTCAATCACTCGTGGGTCTGACAAAAACTGTTTGAGGTAGCGACGTACGGCAGGGGCCGTTGGCTCATCTGGTGTACCAAGATTCACTAACAAAACGGCAATACGTGGGGGCAATTTAGGTTTCATAGCAGCACTTTATTAGCAGTAAGTTATTAAGGGTTAGGTCAAAGTAATAAGAAACGATACTGTTAAGACACAGTTGAATAGACACCTCATTAGTGTAGCATTTTATCTATTAATGACGCGGGCTAAAAGCGCACCTATACAATTTGATACGCAGTTGCTATTTATTGACTCTTGATTACTTGATGCTGGCGACGTATTCGTTATTCATTTATAGCGCATCCTCTATAAAAACTACGATCGATACGCTCGAAAGGCATGCTCGACGGTTGTACTCCAACGCGCATCACCATACAATAGGCAGGCCCAGTTTATAAAAACCGTGTAGGTAAAATAGCCTGTTAGCAACGTGCCATTTTGCTTTTATTTTATTGATGATTGTAGTCTTGCGAGGTAGCTTTGAACGCACGCTCTGATAATACCAGTGACCAGCATCCTAATTCACAACCTCACCCTAATGGCTCAGCCAATACCGACAATACTGTAGGGTCGGTGGGTGTCGTTACGCCTCAGAATTTTCATTTTGCTGAGCCCTTAACGTTAGAATGCAACCGTACCCTGCCCTCGTTTGACTTGATGGTAGAGACTTACGGTACGCTCAATAGCGACAAATCAAATGCAATTCTGATTTGCCACGCGTTGTCAGGCAATCATCATGCAGCTGGCTTCCATAGTGCTGATGACAAAAAAGCAGGCTGGTGGGACAATATGATTGGCCCTAATAAAGCGATTGATACCAATCAGTTCTATGTAGTATGTGTCAATAATATCGGCAGCTGTTTTGGTTCAACAGGGCCTACCACTATTAATCCAGATAGCGTTGGCTCGGATAGTGTTAGTTCGGACAGCCTTGATTCAGATAGCAGCCATGAGCCACAAGTGTATGGCCCTGATTTTCCGCTGATCACCATCAAAGACTGGGTAAAAACCCAAGCCATGCTCTCAGATCGTTTAGGCATCGACGTTTGGCACGCCATTGTCGGCGGCTCAATGGGCGGTATGCAAGCGCTACAATGGTCTGTTGATTATCCAGAGCGGTTAAAGCGCTGTGTGGTCATCGCCAGTACGCCAAAATTATCTGCTCAAAATATCGCTTTCAACGAAGTGGCGCGCCAATCTATATTATCCGATCCTGACTTCAAAGACGGACGCTATATACAAGAAGGCACTTATCCTCGTCGCGGACTGATATTGGCGCGTATGGTTGGCCATATTACCTATCTAACTGATGACGCGATGAAAGCCAAATTTGGCCGTGATTTAAAATCAGGTAAATTCATGTATGGCTACGATGTCGAGTTTCAGGTCGAAAGCTACCTACGCTATCAAGGCGAGCGCTTTAGTGAAAACTTCGATGCCAATACCTATCTGCTTATGACCAAAGCCTTAGATTACTTTGATCCGACGCGCGACTATCCAATACGCGACTACCCATCAACCGTAGCAAAAGATACTACAGAGTCGGCAGTGCAAATAGAAGACTCAATCGCGGCGTCAGTCGAATCTAGCAAAGCCAAGGCACAGAGTGAGTTAGAAGATGCGGTCACGACGATTGAAGATATTGAATCTGATCGTCAGCAAGAGCTTTCTGCGCTCAAAGCAGCCTTTGCTCATACACAATGCCAATATCTAGTCGTGTCATTTACCACTGATTGGCGCTTTGCACCTGAGCGCTCGCAAGAGATTGTCGATGCACTGATGGCCACTGGCAAACCAGTCAGCTATATCAATATTGACGCGCCGCACGGACATGACTCATTCTTGTTTGATATTCCTCGCTACATGGGTGCGGTTAAAGGGTTTTTGACTGCGCCATTTATTACCCCTAGCCGCCCAGCCACAGGAGAACGCTCATGAGAATGGATCACCAATTGGCAGAGCGCTGGATTGCGCCGCAAGCACATGTACTGGACTTAGGTTGTGGTAATGGCGAGCTGCTTGCCCACTTACAGCAGAAATTAGGCGTAACAGGTTACGGACTAGAGATTGATGAAGACAAAATTAATGAGGCAATTGGTAATGGCCTATCAATTGTCGAGCAGGATCTCAATGATGGTCTAGCGCGCTTTGCTGATAACAGCTTTGACACGGTTGTCATGGCACGTGCCCTACAAGCAGTAAAAGCACCTGATGAGTTGTTGCTTGATATGCTGAGAGTTGCCCGTGAAGCAGTCATTACCTTCCCTAACTTTGCGCATTGGCAAAACCGTATTCATTTAGGGCTAAAAGGTATGATGCCTGTTTCTGAAGCGCTGCCTTACGAATGGTACAACACACCAAATATTCACCTATGTACCTTCAAAGATTTTGAGCTGTTGTGTGCGCAGCATGATATTCATATTATTAATCGTTTTGCGGTTAGTGATTCTGAAAAAGGTCACACACCGCTAATGAAAGCGTTAATAAGACAAGCGCCTAACTTGTTAGCAGACGTCGCTATCTACCGAGTGACCAAGAAATAACCGTTAAATTATCAGCTGGCTTTATGTTTTATAGAATGTTAAACAGTGCTGTAAGTACTGATATTAACCTTAATAGATTGTTAACTTAATATAATTTTTTAGTAACTGCCTGATTTTGTTAAAGACAATCAGGTACAAACGTCTATGAGACCTTGTAATTAGTATTTGAGTTTCGTAAGTTTGGGTGTTAAGCTAGCAAAATATTGTCAGCCACCCCACTATTACGACCGTTTGTCTAATCAGTTAGGGTGAAATCTCTGATTTAGAGATGACAACCCCCTTTTGCTAATGATTAGGTAAGTTCATATCGCAAGATTCCACCTAATTGTTATCGCCGTCTGACTGTCTTTAGCGAGACAATGTTTAGCGGTACAATTTTTTTTTGCTTATTAACTGCCTAATTTTGGAGCTGCTATGAAATTATTAAAAGCTGCGTTGTTTACTGCATTATTTTCTTGTGCTGGTTTAGCCAATGCTGAGTTAATATCAAACGTACCGCTTGATACCTCACGTTTTGAGCTTATGCCTGTGAGCGAGTTGTCTAGTCGTGCCGCCCAAGGTAACGATCATGCTCAGTTCTATCTGGCCAAGCGTTTGCAAAAAGGTGAAGGTATTGCGCAAAATACCCAACAAGCAATCCAGTGGTACACCAAAGCCGCTCAGCAAGGTGTTGCCCCTGCTCAGTTGAATCTTGCCATCATGTATTTGCGCGGCGAAGGTGTACAGCCTAACTTACAACAAGCCCGTCTATGGTTAGAAAAAGCTGCGATGCGTGGCGATAACCGTGCTAGTTACACGCTTGCGCTATTAGATGAAAAGCAAAAAAATCTGGTCGATGCCTATAAATGGTATGACTTGGCTGCCCGTGATGGCATGCTAGATGAAAAAGTGCGTAACAAAGCACGCGGTAAGATTGGTCAGTTGGCATTGAACTTATCAAGTGATGATATCGCCAGTGCTCGTAGCAAAGCGGATACTTGGTTCCAGAGTAAATAGTATCTAGTAACATACGGTTTTAGTTTAAAAATGAAAATCCAGCCTTTGAGCTGGATTTTTTGTGTACGAAAGCAAAAAAGTTATATAAAGTGAAATCAGCTTAATCATATACGCCTAATAAACTTGTAGCCTCCTAAGTCGAAGGAATGTCATGCAAACAGTTACCTCAATAATAAACCCATACCTATTTGAAAAACAGTACGATGCTTTTATAAAGTTTGTGGAAGAAAAGTCAAATATAGCTTTTGTGTCTTTTGCTTCACATCCTTATACAGATCAACAAGAAGGATATAAGTATCAGATTTACAGAGTTGCTCGCAATAAGCTTTCATTTCATACATGGAAAAATTATGACATTGGAAGTGGGAAAATTATATTGGCAACCATTGAGGCCATTGAGTTTCCAGATAATAATTTAGTTCCATGGCAAAATCGCTATGGCGAACAAAATCGACCACATCAACCACTTTTTGAAGCAATTGGTAACCCTGTTAAGACAGAAGAAATTGAGAGCGTTTTATTTAACCTTTATCATTCATCAAATGACGAACAAATATTTGATGAGTTGATTAAAATTTTTGGAAGGAATTATTCTCTTTTAGCTTATCTTTATTTTATTAAAGATAACTCAAAATACTTACCTATCGCACCTACTTATTTTGATAGAGCATTCTCATTATTAGGAATAGAGTTCAAAACTAGTCAACGTTGTTCTTGGGAAAATTACTTTGTTTATTTGCAACTTATTAGCGCTATCAAAATAATGCTAATTGAAGAACTCAAAAATGAGGTTAGTTTGTTAGATGCTCATTCGTTTGCTTGGATGCTTTCTGCACAAATGGAAAGAGAAGATAAGCTTGCTGATGTTAGTGAGTATTTAAGTCGTAGTAGTACAGAAAGAGACTCAATTGTAAAATCACGTATTGGTCAAGGTCAGTTTAGACAAAGTCTTATCGAATATTGGTCTGCTTGTGCTGTCACTGGATGTAAGGAACTAAAACTATTAAGAGCATCTCATATCAAACCTTGGTCTGAATGCGGAGACATAGAACGTCTTAGCCTTTACAACGGCTTACTTCTATCACCAAATTTGGATGTGTGTTTTGATGCAGGTTTTATAAGTTTCGATGATTTAGGTCACATACTAATCTCAAATAAAATCAGTGCCAATGACCTTCAGGCCTTATCTATCAACAAAGAAATGAAACTATCAAATATTTCTTCTGAGCATAAGAAGTATTTACAATATCATAGGAAACATATTTATAAACAAAGCTGAAAACATCAAATCCTTTATAAAAAGCTCAGTATTTTACTGGGCTTTTTTGTTTCCTATGCAGCAAGCCAAGCAATACAAACTATTCAAAACCCTAGCAAAATTTGCTACACTACGCGCGCATTAACCAATTCCACAATTGAGATAATGTTATATACCTATCTATTTTTTTATTACCAACGCACTAGGTTTACGACCTAGCCAGCAGGAGAAAAACATGAGTACCACTCAAAGTAGCAATATCCAAGATAGCACCACTCACAGCCCTACTACAACTGACAATAAATCAGCCCCTGTATACGATAGTGTGACTAATAATATCGTCGTTGCTGCACTATATAAGTTCACACGCTTTGCTGATTTTGAACAGTATCGTGAGCCCATACTAAACACTATGCTCGATAACGATGTGAAAGGCACGTTGTTACTTGCGAGCGAAGGCATTAACGGTACGATTTCTGGTACGCGTCAAGGTATCGATACCGTACTTGACTACCTGCGTAGTATTGAGGCGATTGGTACGTTTACCTTTAAAGAATCCTATACTGACGCACAGCCTTTTTATCGCACTAAGGTGAAACTGAAAAAAGAAATCGTCACCATGGGTGTCGAGAATATCGACCCATTGGAATCCGTTGGTCGCTATGTAAAACCAAGCGAGTGGAATGCGTTGATCTCAGATCCTGAAGTCACCTTGATCGACACGCGTAACGACTATGAAGTGCAAATCGGCACCTTCCAAAATGCAGTCAACCCAAACACTGAAACGTTCCGCGAGTTTCCAGAATACGTCTCAAAAGAGCTCGATCCAACCAAGCATAAAAAAGTCGCAATGTTCTGTACAGGTGGTATCCGCTGCGAAAAATCTACTGCCTATTTACGTGAGCAAGGGTTTGAAGAGGTCTATCATTTAGAAGGCGGCATCCTAAAATACCTCGAAGAAGTCCCTGCCAGTGATTCTATGTGGCAAGGTGACTGCTTTGTTTTTGATAATCGAGTTTCGGTCAACCACAACTTAGAAAAAGGCAGCTACGAGCAGTGTTTTGCTTGCCGTATGCCGATCACTGTCGATGATATGCAAAGCCCTGCTTATATCAAAGGTGAATCATGCCCACACTGTATTGACAAAGCGACCGACGAGCAGAAAGCCCGTTTCCGTGAGCGCGAGCACCAAATGCAGTTAGCCAAAAAGCGTGGTGAAGCCCATATCGGTAGTGACGTGATGGATGTAATAGAAAAACGCAAAGCTGCTAAGACGGAAGCTCGTTTACAAGCAGAAGCTGCAAACAACGCTAAAGCCAACTAAACTTAGCATTAGTACAATAAAATAGAAGTGAAATAAAAAAGAGAGGCTCTAATCAATAGAGCCTCTCTTTTTTTATGATAAATCTTCAATGCGTATCAAAACTATTAGCACTGATATAGTTAATCCAATTTGAAAGCGGATTGACTATATTAGAATAAGATACGTACGCGGATAGTCTCTTCTACATCTTTTAATTGGTCTAGTGCAGCGGTCGAATCGTTATAATCGACATCCATCACTAGATAACCAACATCACCTTCTGTCATCAGGCTCTGCGCTAGGATGTTAATGCCAGCTTCAGCAAACAAGCGGTTAATCTGAGACAGTACGCCTGGCACGTTTTTATGAATGTGTAGTAGACGATGCGAGTTTTCTTTAAACGGAACAGATACTTCTGGGAAGTTCACAGCAGTCGCCGTATCACCTTGGTCAGAGTATCTAACAAACTTATCTGCTACTTCCAGTCCGATATTGGCCTGTGCTTCTTGGGTTGAACCACCGATATGCGGCGTCAAAATCACATTATCAAACTTACGTAGTGGTGACTCAAACTCTTCGTCAGCTGATTTTGGCTCTTTTGGGAACACATCGATAGCCGCGCCTAAGATTTTACCAGACTCAAGCGCATCTGCTAGATCGTCAATCTCGACGCACGTACCGCGAGCCGCATTGATAAAGTAGCTGCCTTCTTTCATCTGAGCGAACTGCTCAGCTTTCATCATATAGCGAGTGCTTGGTACATCAGGCACATGCAATGTCACGATATCAGCCGTTGATAGTAGCTCTTCTAGGCTACCAACTTGTACCGCGTTGCCTAGTGGCAATTTAGTCACAGCGTCGTGATAGATGACTTTCATACCGAAGCTTTCTGCCAAGACAGACAGCTGCGAGCCAATAGAACCATAACCGACGATACCGATAGTCTTGCCACGCACTTCGTGTGAGTTAGTCGCAGACTTACCCCAGCCGCCGCGATGTACGGTTGCATTCTTCTCAGGAATACCACGGTACAGCATAATGGCTTCTGCCAATACTAGCTCAGCTACCGAACGAGTGTTCGAGAATGGCGCGTTAAAGACAGGGATACCAAGATCACGAGCGGCGTCTAGATCTACTTGGTTGGTACCAATACAAAAGCAACCAATGCCGATAAGCTTGTGTGCGTGCTCAAGTACTTCACGCGTCAACTGAGTGCGCGAACGAATACCGATAAAGTGCGCATCTTTGATCTTTTCGATCAGCTCGTCTTGATCTAAAGCGTGACTGATATTCTCGATGTTGTGGTAACCAGCTCCTTCCAATACTTTTAGGGCATTGTCATGTAGACCTTCAAGCAATAAAAACCGGATTTTGTCTTTTTGTAGTGATAACGCCATATGAGAACTGTCCTATAATTGTTTTATAAGATTACCTGTTGGATAATCTATGATGGAGGAAACGAAAACAGTCCCGATATCTTACACAAAATTTGAAGTCGATGTTAGCAGATTAGATGAATTATTGGTTATCAAGCCTGAAAAATTTTTATGCTATAGTGAATTATTCTGTTTAAAACCGATCGAATCAATTATTTATTACTTACCTATTCTTATAGGTAAAAATTATCATCCACTTATTACCTCTACGAGCTGACTCATCACTGAATTTATAGTTATTTCGCTATATAATAAACAGTCCCAGCATCGTGCTTACGCTAATATTGAGATTTGACCATGACGCCAACTACCGCTCAGCCTACATCTGAAACCAATGCCGTGCAAACCATCTTGAGCACGCTTACTGATACCCATGATTTCGACCCTACCCAAATCAAAACCGATGCTGAGAGCTTAGAGCATTGGGGTAAAGACTGGACCAAACACTTTGCTCCTGCTGCTGCTGCCATCGTCTTTCCAAAGACCACCGAACAAGTACAGACTATCGTCCTGCTTGCCAATGAGCATAATGTTGTCCTGACGCCTAGTGGTGGTCGTACTGGTCTGTCTGCTGGTGCCGTCGCTGCTAACGGCGAAATCGTCGTTAGCATGGATAAAATGAACCAGATCGGACAGTTCTATCCTGCCGATCGCATGGTTGAAGTCGAAGCCGGTGTCGTCACCCAGCAGTTGCAAGAATTCGCTGAATCAAAAGACCTATACTACCCTGTCGACTTTGCCTCAGCAGGCTCTAGTCAGATAGGCGGCAACATCGGCACCAACGCAGGCGGCATCAAAGTCATTCGCTATGGCATGACCCGTCAATGGATTATGGGACTGACTGTTGTCACTGGTAAAGGTGATATCTTGCAGCTGAATCGCGGCATGGTAAAGAATGCCACCGGTTATGACCTACGCCAACTATTCATCGGTAGCGAAGGCACGCTTGGTCTTGTTACTCATGCGCAAATCAAACTTGAGCGTCAGCCACAAGACTTAAACGTCATGGTACTTGGTATGGATAGCTTTAACGATGTGATGAACGTACTCTCTGCTTTTCAAGCACAGATTGATTTAACAGCGTTTGAGTTCTTTGACGATGTAGCGATTGATAAGCTGATGGCACATGGTCAAGTACAAGAGCCCTTTGAATCACGTACCAAGTTTTATACGCTATTAGAGTTTGAAGCGCCTTATGAGCCGATTATGGACAAAGCCATGGCCATATTTGAGCATTGTATGGAGCAAGGTTGGGTTGTTGATGGTGTCATGAGCCAAAATCTCACACAGGCTGAAGAGCTGTGGAAACTACGTGAGTATATCTCAGAGACCATCTCAGTATTTACCCCTTATAAAAACGATGTGTCTGTACTAATAAGCCACGTACCGACCTTTATCGAAGAGATTGATCACATTGTCAGCAGTAACTACCCTGACTTTGAAGTCTGTTGGTTTGGTCATATCGGTGATGGTAATTTGCATCTGAATATTTTAAAACCTGAAAACATGAGCAAAGATGATTTCTTTGCTGAGTGTCAGGTCGTCAATAAATATGTGTTTGAGACAGTACAGAAGTATGGCGGTTCAGTATCTGCTGAGCATGGGGTTGGTATGACGAAGAAGCCGTACTTGCACTATAGCCGTAGCGAGACTGAGATTGATTATTTACGAGAAGTCAAAAAAGTATTCGATCCAAACAACATTATGAACCGTGGTAAGATTTTTGATATGTGATGAGCATGCTAAACGCTTATCCCAAAAAGAAGACGCTAACCCGAAAGGCTAGCGTCTTCTTTTGGATTTATAATTCGCAAAAACTACAATCTATAAATATAACAGTATCAATGCGACGACCAGTAATATGCTCAAGAACCCTTGGATAATCAGAAATGCCTGATGCGGTGCCGCGATATGGCGCACCATATTACCCAATGCATTATAAGTAATACCTGCCGCCTTAATATGAGGTGGACTATCAAAAGTTTTGATAATTTGCAAAAACTGTTCGGTCCGATCAGAGGACCAGCCGTGCGGCGCAAAGGGTAAAAACGGAGATAATTGTGCGGCCTGTTTTTTGGTCGCGGGTGACCATAACCAACGCTCCAAAAACAGCAAGCGCATACGCCAGTCGGCAAAGCTGCGATGATTGATGACTTGTAATAGCAATACTTCTACATTCTTATGGCGGCTATCGACGAAGATACGCTCTTGCAGATTAAATACGTCTGACTTTTTGCCTTCGATACATTGTAGGAAATGACCATTACCGTAGCATAGCGTGCCTGTGATGTTATGCTGCTGATTGTAGTTGCGTGCGTGGCCTTCTACTTCATCAAAGATAGAGGTGCTCAAGCGCGAGCCAAGAGTCAGCGTACTGACATAAACCAACTGAACCAAAGCGGAGTCATCTATGTCATCCCACTTCATGATTCTATTGGTATGATTTAAAGGCATAATAAAATAATCCTAAGAAGCCGATGAGATACGGCTAAACGAAACAAGCAACACAATACTATGCCTGAGTTGAACCAAAAAATTGACTCACAAAAACGTAGCAAATATTTACTACGTGAGACTGTTATTACCGTTACAGCTTGCTATGATAACAAGCAAAATAAAAGGTGCTGATAGATATTATTTAGATTCTATATTGAGATAATAAATAGCAAGACAGTCGCAGGTACAATGATAATGCAGAGTTAAGCGCTTATCGGTGCTCACAAACCCAATAGGTATAAAGTGGTATAGAATGCGGCGTTCGCTATCCTTTAGTCTTCTATGTTAGTTAAAAACAGTACTAAATATAATGAGCAAAACGGCTTAAGATATCAACATAACCTATTGTAAATACGGCAATAAATTATTGTAACGACAATATCTTCCTATTGGAATGTTTTTATTACTTTTTTGCACAAAAATCGGCACACCAATGTGCTATGACCCCATTATTTGATCACACTACATTCAATAGCTATTTAAAACAGGAAACTTATGAGCAAGATGGAAAAACTAGATGATTTTCACCTCACGATTGCTGAGATTAAGAAAAAAGATTATCCACAATTAAAAGCATTGATGGATCGTGTCTATGTAAACTTGGGTGGCGCATGGTCAAAGACAACCATTCATACTTTGATTGATGCTTTCCCGGAAGGCCAGATTGCCTTGTTTGATCATGATCAGCTGATTGGTATCGTGCTCTCTATGCGCGTTGACTATGCCAAGTTTTCAAATCCACATACCTATGATGATTTGATTGGGCAAAAAGAAATCATTAGAGACAATCCAGAAGGTGATGCCATTTATGGTTTAGATGCACTCATCGACCCTGATTATCGCGGCTACCGTCTCGGTCGTCGTCTTTATGATGCACGCAAGGAGTTATGCCGACAGTTGAATTTCCGCGCTATCTTAGCTGGCGGGCGTATACCTAACTATCATAATCACAAGGATCTGACTCCAGGCGAATATATTGATGCCGTTGAAAGCCGTGAAATTCACGATTCAGCTTTGTCGTTCCAGCTGTCTAATGGCTTTATCGTTAAACGTATTTTGACTGCTTATCTGCCAGATGATAAGCAGTCAAAGGGCTTTGCTACCTTGCTTGAGTGGGCAAATATTTATTATGAGCCTAAAGACTATAAGCCTAATACTCGCAAGTCTGAGGTTCGTATTGGTGGTATTCAGTGGCAGATGCGTGAAGTCGAATCACCTGAAGAATTACTGCAACAGGTTGAGTTCTTTGTCGACATCATGGCTGACTACAACTCAGACTTTGCTTGCTTACCTGAATTCTTCAATGCGCCATTGATGGGTTTATGCGAAGAAACCGATCAAAATATTGCCATTCGATTTTTGGCGGGTTATACCGAGTGGTTCAAAAATGAAATCTCGCATTTAGCGGTCAGTTATAACGTCAACGTCATTACCGGTTCGATGCCATTACTAGACGAAGACGATACCTTATACAACGTCAGCTATCTGTGCCGCCGCGATGGTACGGTTGAAGAGCAACGCAAAATTCATATTACTCCGCATGAGCGCAGTGCTTGGGTAATCGAAGGTGGCGATGAAGTCAAAGTATTCGACACTGATGCGGGTCGTATTGGCATCTTGGTCTGCTACGATGTTGAGTTCCCTGAGCTTGCACGTTTGATGGCACTTGACGACATGGATATCTTGTTTGTGCCCTTCTGGACTGATACCAAAAACGGATATCTACGTGTCCGTCACTGTGCGCAAGCCCGCGCTATCGAAAACGAATGCTATGTGATGATTTGCGGTTCAGTGGGTAACCTACCGCAAGTTGAGAGTTTGGATATTCAGTACGCTCAGTCGTCGATTTTTTCACCGTCAGACTTTGCGTTCCCGCATGATGCGATTATGGCAGAGACCACTGCCAACACGGAGATGGTATTTTTCTCTGATGTAAACTTAGACAAGCTGACTCACGTTCGTCATGAAGGCTCAGTACATAACTTAATCGACCGCCGTGATGATTTGTTCAGCTTAAAGTGGAAGCGCAAGGCCAAAGTTCCAGCGAGCAAGTTAAGTGATGAGCAGCGCCGTGAAAATTCAGGTAGCGTACTGATTGGCGATCCATTACAAAACCGAGCACAAAAGCCATAATAGGTTGACGTCGTACACTTATAGTAGACTTTATAAATAACACGGCTGATTTTCAGCCGTTTATTTTTATCTACTGTCGACTCTTTGTGCAATGATCATATAGGCAATCACGATAAGATAAGCAGTGACGATGAGCCATTATTTGAGAACAACTGAAAATAACTGAAAACAATATGCAAACTAAAAAGCGGATGTCATGACGACTGATATTGAGCAAACAGAAGTAAAGCCAAAGAAGCAGCCGAAGCAAAAGCTAGTTTCGGTACTTAAAACGATAATGTTATATGGTCTCATGTTTGTCGTGATCTATAGCGTGGTCAATTGGTGGCGACAGCCTATCATGCCTGCCAATCCTCAGTTGCAACTGACCGACTATCAAGGGCAAACTATTGATCTAGCAGCGATGAGTCACGAGCGGCCTACACTGGTATATTTTTGGGGTACGTGGTGTTCAGTCTGTAGTTTTACTTCGCCCCCCATCAATAAACTAGCTGCAGATAATTATCCCGTTGTCACTGTTGCCGTACAGTCAGGCTCAAACCAAGAGTTACGCGGCTACCTCGATCAGCATCAGTTTGACTTCACCACCATAAATGATCAACAAGGCAATATCTTTGCGGATTGGCAAGGACAAGTCACACCGTCTTATGTGGTATTAGAGAATGGCGAGATGACACAAGGGCTAACAGGGATTCAGCCATTATGGTCATTGAAACTGCGCTTGTGGTTAGCATCTGTTTTTTAGCACTTGAGCCGTACTGTATATTTCAATAAATCATTATTTAAAGTGCTTATAGTTACGTCCGTGCTAAGGATATACGACGTAGATAAACGATTGATATTGGACAAAATTGGGCTGACCTCGCACAGCTCTTTTTACCCTACCCTTTTTGTCATATAATAGCTGCCGATCTAAATCTTTTTTTGAATTATTTTTACTAGCATATTTTATGTTGCAATCGTCTCGTTACCATTTATTATTGACGTAACTATTTACCGACTAATGAGCGACAATGGGTATTTATTGACATGATGGTTGATAAACCGACTATGATGAGCAATATACCTACTATTAGTAATTAAGCATTATCAATACCGCGTGACCCTCAGTACTATATTGAACTACATTGAACATCGAGCCTTGTATCCGGTTTTGAACCGACACACAAACCTACCTTTTAAAAAGATACCTTCTATGACTGATAAAAGCACTGACACACCAAGCCAAGATTACAAAGACACGCTGAACCTTGCGGATACGCCATTTGCGATGCGCGCAAACCTTGCCAAACGCGAGCCAGATTGGTTGGCTGCTTGGGAAGCGGATGACGTCTACGGTAAAATTCGTCAGGCGCGTGCTGGTGCAACCAAATATATTTTGCACGATGGCCCTCCATACGCCAACGGTCAGATTCACTTGGGTCATGCGGTCAATAAAGTACTAAAAGACATTATTGTAAAATCAAAAACCTTATCAGGATTTGATGCGCCTTATGTCCCTGGTTGGGATTGTCATGGTCTGCCAATCGAACAAAAAGTCGAAGCCAAGGTTGGTAAAGTTGGTCAAAAAGTGTCTGCTACCGAATTCCGTGGTCTATGCCGCGAATATGCGAGCACTCAGATTGAATTGCAAAAAGCAGACTTCAAGCGTCTAGGTGTGTTTGGTGATTGGGACAATCCTTATTTGACCATGAACTTCCATCAAGAAGCCAACATCGTACGTGCGCTTGCCAAAATATATGACAATGGTCATGTGACTCGCGGTATGAAGCCGGTCAACTGGTGCTTGGACTGTAGCTCTGCCCTAGCAGAAGCAGAAGTAGAATATCAAGACAAAGTCTCTGACGCGATCTATGTCAGTTTTGATGTACTTGGTACAGATAAAGTAGCTGCATTGGCTGAAATAGCGGGCAATATCGCTGCTGTTATTTGGACCACCACGCCATGGACACTACCTGCCAACCAAGCTATCTCAGTACATCCTGAGCATAACTATAGCGTGGTCGCTACTAAAAAAGGCAATCTGTTACTCGCAGCGGATCTTGTCGAAACTGCGTTAAGTGAGCTAAAACTAGAAAATAACGGCATCCTAGCAACTGTATCAGGCAGCGAGCTTGAAGGCCTACATGCCCAGCATCCACTAATTGCAGACCGTCAAGTGCCGCTCATCTTGGGCGATCATGTAACTACTGATAGTGGTACTGGTCTGGTACATACTGCACCTGGTCACGGTTTAGACGATTATATCGTTGGTCTAAAATACAACTTACCAGTGGAAAACCCAGTAAGCGGTACGGGCGTTTATTTAGATAGCGCTGCTGTATTTGCAGGCGAGCACATTTATAAAGCAAATCCAAAAATTATCGCTGCCCTACATGACAATGGCCATCTAATCAGTCATACCAAAATTGAGCACAGCTATCCGCATTGCTGGCGTCATAAGTCGCCAATTATTTTCCGTGCTACGCCTCAGTGGTTTATCAACATGGAAGCCAAAGGCTTACGTGCTCGCGCGCTTGCTGATATCCCTACAGTCAACTGGACCCCAGCGTGGGGACAAAACCGTATCGAATCAATGATGACGGGTCGTCCTGATTGGTGTATCTCACGTCAGCGTACATGGGGCGTGCCGATTACTTTCTTTACGCATAAAGAAACAGGCGAGCTGCATCCAAACACCCTTGAGCTGATGGAAACTGCGGCGCAAAAAATCAATGAAGGCGGCGTAGAAGCGTGGTTTGATGCTAGCTGTGAAGATTTCTTAGGCAGTGAAGCCGCTGACTATGACAAAGCAACTGATACGTTAGACGTTTGGTTTGACTCAGGCACCACGCATTTTGCAGTACTTGATCAACGTGATGAATTGACCAATCCAGCTGATATGTATCTAGAAGGCTCTGACCAACATCGCGGCTGGTTCCAGACGTCACTACTAACGTCAGAAGCAATGTATGAGCGCCCACCGTTTAAGCAAGTATTGACCCATGGTTTCGTGGTCGATGAAAACGGTCGCAAGATGAGTAAGTCACTGGGCAACATCATCACCCCACAAGAAGAAATCAATAAGACAGGCGCGGATATGCTGCGTCTGTGGATTGCCTCAAGTGACTATCGTTATGAGATGAGCGCGGGTAAGACGGTCTTTAAAGGTGCGATCGATATGTATCGCCGTATCCGTAATACCTTACGTTTCTTGCTTGCCAATACCGATGACTTCAATCCAGCGACCGACAGCATTGATATCAATGAATTGGTTAGCCTTGATAAATTCATCATTGAGCGCGCACAAACCGTACAAGCGCAAATCATTAGCGCTTACGATGCAATGGACTTCCACCAAGTCACTCAGCACGTGACGGCGTTTTGCTCACAAGACTTGGGTAGCTTCTATCTAGATATTATCAAAGATCGCCAGTACACCACGCAGGCAGATGGACAGCCTCGTCGCTCTGCGCAGACGGCTATCTACCATATCACTCATGCGCTGATTCGCTGGATTACCCCAATCCTATCATTCACGGCGCAAGAGGCTTGGGAAGTACTGAACCAACGTGATGCGGATAAAGGTGGCTATGTATTTACTCAAGAATGGTATGAGTTCCCAGCGTTTGAGCTAAGTGCTATCAGCAACGATGACTGGCAGCGTATTATGTTCGCCAAAGACATGGTGAACAAACATATCGAGACTGCACGTGGCGAAAAAATCATCAATGCCAACTTGTCTGCCGACGTGAGTCTATACGCTGACGGTGCTATGCATGAAAGCCTAGCTAAGCTTGATGAAGAGCTTCGTTTTGTGTTAATTACTAGTAACGCTGCACTAAAGCCAATGAGCGAAGCGCCTGCTGATAGCATCACACAGACAGCAGAAGCGCCCGATACCAATACCGAAGAGGCTGTAGATTTAGTGGTCCAAGTAAGCGCGGCTACTGGTACTAAGTGCGTACGCTGCTGGCACATCCGTGATGACATCGGTACAGATAGCGCCCATCCTGAGCTATGCGCGCGCTGCGTAACCAATGTCAGTGGCGATGGCGAGGTACGTCACTATGCCTAACCCAACAGACTCACCTGAAAGCCAGCATGACCAGCAGCCGCAAGTTGAGGTTGACCATTCACCTAAGCCTGCTCATGCAACCACAGGTAGCTCAACCACGCCTAGAAGTCGCCTGACCAAGACCCCAAAAATGTTGGCCAATGGTAGTCGTGCATTTATGTGGTATGCGCTGGCGCTGGTTATCATTATCATTGATCAGTGGACCAAATGGCTGGCAGAAACCAAACTGACCTTTCATGATCCAGTGTCGGTGATTGAGCCATTTCTCAATTGGACATTGGCTTATAACTACGGCGCGGCATTTAGCTTTTTGGCAGATGCTGGCGGTTGGCAGAAGTGGTTTTTTTCAGGACTGGCACTCGTCATGTCGCTGTTTCTAATCATTTATCTGATTAAAGCACCTCGCAAAGCCATGCTGTTATCTTTCGGCCTAGCCTTAGTATTGGGCGGTGCAGTTGGTAATTTAATCGACCGCTTATTACATGGTCATGTGATTGATTTTATCCATGTGCATTATGCTGATGTCTGGCATTATCCGATTTTTAATATCGCGGATATTGGTATTTCTATCGGTGTATTATTGATTGTCATCGATATGCTGTTTTTGGAAAAAAAGCGTGAAGCTAGATAGTAGTATCTAAACTAAAATATGCCATCATAAAAAAGTCCCACTATAGCTATCTATAGTGGGACTTTTGATTTATCTATATTATAAAGTACCAAGATCACTCTCATTATTTATGATTTGATAAGTTATCCAGCCCTGTATATTTGTTTACCAACAATGATTAGATTTACCTTTTCATCTGAGTCGACTAATTTATCTGGATAGTCTTTATTTAAGCTGTGTAGTCGCAGCATGTTACCTGTTTCTATAAATATCTGTTTAAACATAGAATACTTGCCATTCAATATTACGGCGTATATATCACCATCTCTTATGACGGTATCATCTGTGGCAATTCCCACTCTATCTTTAATGTTTATATATGGCTGCATACTATCATCAATCGCAAAAGTCATTCTAAAACAATCAACGCTTATACCTTTGCTTTTAAAGTAGTTAGCTTGGAAAAAATGTATATCCTTAATGTCTTCAAAATCACAACTATTGTTTTCTTCATTAAAGAAAAAGGACTTGTAAACTGGTATCTCAATTAAACCATCAACTATTTCTTTAGAAAAATTACTCACTGTTTCCTGAACTAAGCTATTGTGTTCATGGTCTAACCAGTTAGGAGGTTTATTAAAAAACGCTTCTATCTTACTTGCAGTTTCGTCACCAATAGCTTTGATAGGATTCTTACCTATATAGTGGCCTAGTAATGCATAATTGATCTTTGTACCTTGTGATAGATCCATCCTTTTTGTTTTATATTGCTGCATAAGTCTTCTGACGTTCTCACGTCTAATGTCTTCGATACTAGTAAATAGTTTAGACACTTATATCTCCGTTAATTTTATTTCCGTAAAACCCATTTTTAGAGAAATCCTTTTAAAGTCTCTAACCCACCACCTGCCAATAAAAACAACAGACCTGCCATGTTCACAACGACGGTCAAATAATAAGTCACTCGAAACTCAGGCTTTTGTGATTTGTGACGCAGATACGTTTGAGCTAATAGCGAGCCTACCCAACCGCCAAGCGCGCTTAGTATATGCAGTGTAGACTCAGGCGTACGCCAGTCGCCACTTTGCGCAGCAGCTTTGTCTTTGGCATACATGCCATAAGTAATAATCCCTAGCACGACGTACCAGCCGACTACTAGCCAGCTTAGCTTATCTGTCGCTGCTAATAAAACTAAAACACCATAAAAAGCCAGTCCAAGAAATGAGCGTTTCTTTTGGCCCGCTTCAAACTCTGCCTGATGGCTACGTTTCTGATTGCGCTCACGGATCTGCTGATTTTTTTGTGCCATTTTTTGCTGTACAAACCCAAGCTCTTGTACTTGCGTGGCTCGCTTGCGTCCCTCCGCATCTTGTCCAATGCTAAAGACCACTGCCTCACCGATGTTAGGACGGCGCTGAGCCTTAAACTCACTCACATGAAAGAAGACAGACTCGCCCGCTTCAGTTTCAATAAAGCCAAACCCTTTATCGTCCTGCCATTTTTTGACAGTGCCTTGTTGTTTATTCACTACCGACACCTCATATCTTTTAGAATTGCCAATTATAGTACACCATCTGCGTTACATTATTGACGCTTACATCTGGTCTTAGATGGCTTATTATTTCTTACACTATAATACTGCAATTAAAAACACTTTAATCAAACTCATTATTTTCTATTCTAGCAACCGATGGCTTTTTATTATGACTCAATCTCAATTTATTAACCCAAACGAAGACACTCGTATCGCTTACGGCAGCCTCGTTAAGCTGCACTTTGAAGTTTCACTAGAAAATGGCACTATCATCGACTCAACCTTTAATCGTGATGCACCTGTGTCTTTGACAATTGGTGATGAGAGCTTGTTACCTGGTTTTGAGCAAGTACTGATGAATCTACGCGCCGGTGACACTCGTACCGCACACCTTGAGCCAGAGCAAGCATTTGGTGAGTGGAATCCTGAAAACATCCAACATTTTAGCCGTACTCAATTTGCGCTAGTCGCTGACAATCCAGAGATTGGCATGATGGTTGAATTCGAAGACAAAGGCAAAAACACCTTGCCCGGTACGATCAGCGCCATTGATGTTGACCAAGTCGAAGTGGACTTCAATCATCCGCTGGCTGGGCAAGACGTATTATTTAAAGTAAAAATCTTTAAGGTCACACCACCTGGCGTCACTGGTATACAACTTATGTAGTTGCCCAAACGCACAATCCACAATAAAAAAACGAGAAAGGACAATCGAATGCAATATACAACGCTACCGCAGCTCGATGAAAAAGTATCTAAGATCTGTCTAGGTACGATGACTTGGGGACAGCAAAATAATAAAGCTCAAGCACATGAGCAAATGGACATGGCACTCTCTGAGGGTGTGAACTTTTGGGATACTGCCGAGATGTACCCATCACCACCAGACAAAGACAAACAGGGTGATACCGAACGATTCATGGGTACTTGGTTTGATAAAACCAAACAGCGTGACAAAGTCATCCTTGCCAGCAAAATATCACCAATGGATTTTTTGCGCGATGGTCAAACACGCTTTAACGCGCAGCATATCAGCAGCGCTATTGATGGCAACCTTGAGCGTCTACAAACTGATTATATCGATATTTATCAGCTGCATTGGCCTGAACGTAAAACAAACTTTTTCGGTCAGCGCGGCTATGATGAAGAGATGTCAGCACAGTCATTAGATGATTTAACGCCATTTTTAGAGACTATTCAAGCGTTGAACGATGAAATCAAAAAAGGTCGTATTCGTGCTTATGGTTTATCGAATGATACCGCGTGGGGACTCATGCGCTACCTGTGGGAAGCAGATAAAAACGGTCTAATTCCACCACTTACCGTGCAAAACCCATATAGCCTATTGAACCGTTTATACGAAGTCGGTATGGCTGAGATTGCCCATCGTGAAAACGTTGGTCTACTGGCGTATTCTCCGCTTGGTTTTGGTGTATTGTCTGGTAAATATCTTGATGGTAAACGTCCAACTGGTGCACGTCTGACTATGTATGATCGTTTCGGTCGTTATGTGAATGAGCAAGCCAAATCAGCCACTGAGCAATATGCCAAGATAGCTGCTGATGCAGGTCTGGACATGGCGCAGATGTCATTGGCTTTTGTAAACTCTCGTCACTTTGTCACCAGCAACATCATTGGAGCGACGACGACCGAGCAACTCAAATCAAACATCGATAGTGTCAATGTGGAGCTAACAGCAGATGTATTAGAAGCGATTGAAGCGGTGCATACACAGCAACCTAATCCATCACCATAGTTGGTATTTTATAGAGACTGGATGTTAATAGAGCCTGCTGAATAAATAATGTTAAGTTCGCTCTATTAAATCTCCTATAAAAAAGGGCGCAAATCATTTCGATTTGCGCCCTTTTATTGACTGGGTGAGATTAGCTACACTAGTTCAACTCTAACTAGCTCAACTATAAGTAATCAGTCTTCAACTGGTGCGCTAAGTACTCTTGAGTGCAGCTCAGCCAACCCTTCATTCATGCGTGCTTGCAATAAATTGGTCAGCTCACTCTTGTTACGACCCTCTGGATCTATAGGCGCGAGTGGCAATACATAAGCGGTCACGTTTTTGCTATCGAGCACTTTTTTCATACTTTCTTTCATCGTCAGCTTACCATAGTATGGCAATGCGTCGCTTAGTGTGCCGTCTTTATTGACATAAGCGATGATGATCGGTCTGATAGGCACATCAGCGTCAATGGCTGCTTGCAGCAATGTTCCATGAATGCGCTTTACTTTTTTACCACTAGTAGTGGTCGCTTCAGGGAAGAAAATAATCGAAAAACCTTTGGCTAAAAAGTCAGCAATCTGCGCCGATACTGAGCTTGCATCACCGGAGCCACGCTCGATGAAAAGCGTCCCTGCGGCATGGGCAAGTTTGCCAAATACAGGCCATTCACCGATTTCAGCCTTGGATAAAAAGAACGCTGGGCTCACAGTACCAACGACAGGGATATCCATCCATGACACGTGATTCGATACCCATAAGCCATGGAACTGCTCTACAGGTTCCACTTCTACTACTTTTACCCCAAAAGAGCCTGCCATCTTACGGCAGAATGTCTGAATATAGCGTGGTAGGGTTTCGCGTGGTGGCTGCTTAAAGGCACCGATACGTTTCGCCGCGCGTATGCCGCCGACCATGGTCGTGGTCATACCAGCAACCTGTCTGCCCCGGCTCAACTGTCGTCTGAGTGAAAAGCTTGATTTAGCTTGGCTCATCTTCGCCCTCATGATTAAATAACGGGTGTTTAATAGTCAAAAAACGAGCCCAGTATAACAAAGTTCGCACACTCAGTGATAGCTTGTTCACTCAGTGAGTGCTGACTTTTATACAAACGGGCAATAAAGCAGATTTATAAAAAATTATCCGCAGCAAACGCTGTAACATAAAACCATCGCTAATTATGCTAATACGCTTTAATATCAAGTGATAAGACCACATATAGACAATCATATGAACGCTATGCTAAAGCTTATTGAGCTGATCATAGCGAGACATTTACTTTATTAAATAGGTGATACTCTTTGGATTATTTTGAAAGACATGAAGGTGGCGAACGCGCCATTTTAGTACATTTAGACATCCGCCAAATTCAAGATCCTGACGATCTTAGTGAATTTGAGCTGTTGGCTGATTCAGCAGGTGCCGATCGTTTGGCACTGGTCACGGGATCACGCTCGCGCCCTGACGCCAAATACTTCGTTGGTAGCGGAAAAGCAGAAGAAATCGCAGAATTGGTGCGCGAACACGAAGCCGATATCGTACTGTTTAACCACAGCTTGTCGCCATCACAAGAGCGTAATATCGAAGCGCTAGTGAAGTGCCGCGTGTTGGATCGTACTGGTTTAATCTTGGACATTTTTGCGCAGCGCGCTCGTACTTACGAAGGTAAGCTGCAAGTAGAGCTAGCTCAGCTTAACCATCTATCAACGCGTCTGGTACGTGGTTGGACGCATTTGGAACGTCAAAAGGGTGGTATTGGTCTGCGTGGGCCGGGTGAGACTCAGCTTGAGACCGATCGTCGTCTATTGCAGACTCGCGTCAATCAGCTAAAGAGCAAACTAGAAAAAGTCCGTCAGACCCGTGCGCAAGGCCGCGCTCGTCGCCAAAAATCTGATGTGCCAACCATCTCACTGGTCGGCTATACCAATGCGGGCAAATCTACTTTGTTCAACCGTTTGGTCGATGAAAACATCTACGCTGCTGACAAACTATTTGCGACGCTAGACCCTACTCTACGCCGTCTAGACTGGCAGGGAGTTGGTCGTGTCGTCTTAGTCGATACAGTTGGTTTTGTCCGTCATCTGCCGCATGAGCTGGTTGAGTCTTTTCATGCAACCCTAGAAGAAACGTTAGAAGCAGACTTGTTATTGCACGTCATTGATTCCTCTAGCGAAGACATGCACGAGCAGATTCAGGCGGTCAAAGAAGTATTGGCAGAAATCGATAACGACGTACCTGTGCTCAATGTGTATAATAAGATTGATTTGACTGATGAGCCTGCACATATCGGCTATGCTAGCGAAGGTCAGCCAAACCGCGTCTATGTTTCTTCTAGACAGAACCTCGGCATGGAGGAGCTAACGCTTGCCGTACAGCAATTGTTGACAGGTAAACTGACGACGTTTGATTTAACCTTGCCGTATGATGCTGGACAGTTCAAAAACACTCTATATGAACTGGGCGTTATTGAAGAAGAAAGCTATGACGATACGGGTCGTGAATGTCTGACGATTCGTTTGCCAAGTGACCGTCTAAGACAGCTACTGGGTCAAGCTAACTTGAAACCTATCGATGTGTTGCCGCTGGCACAAGCAACACTACTGATGCCGGTACTCGAAGAGTTTGAAAAAGTTGACGACGTTGAAGAGCCGACTATGACAGAGGCTGAGGAAAAAGCGTTTGACGAGTTTGATGCATTACACTCAGAAACAGCTGATTCAGAAAAATAATGATCATTTCTGCAAAATAAGAACTATTGTTAAAGTGAGTCATTTGCGACAGTAGTTGAATGAACGTTTGATTCATACTGTTAGATCACAAACCCTTATATAGTACGTTAAAATAGAATAGACGATATCCATTGATATCGTCTATTTTTTTTGGATATGACCAGTCACGGTGCATAGGCTTTATTAGTTGCTCCACTCTCTATATAATCGCCTGTTATACATTCAATAAATATTGATAGATAGCGCTAATCTCTCGAAAGTGAATCATTGCTACCATCAGTATGCATAGCATCATTTTCTACGTTGTGTTCTTGGTGTGATCACATACTTTGTTTGGTACACCATCCATTTATATCTGACTTGGCCAGAATTGCTTATGAAGCCTGCTCACTCCTCCCATCTCCCGCTATGGATTTCGTTAATTTTAACGTTGACCATGGTCATCGTTGTCCGAGAGACGGCGGTTGTTCTCTGTCAAATGGCAGGCATCGAAAAAGCGGCCAATATTGTCGGTTTGGTTGCGATGTTTGTCATTTTGATGGCGTGGCGACTGCTCAAGGGGTTACCGAGCTGGCTCACACAGGCCAGTAATACATTGCTAGTCGATAGTGGTTTTGCCTTCTTACCAGTTTCTGCTGGTGCAGGCTTGTTGCTATTTGCTCTAGGAGATGAGCTATTGGGTGTGATGATAACGATGATCGTTAGTACGCTCATACCGCTGTGGGGACTAGCATTATTGGCCAATCGTTGGCTCAATCACGCTGCAAACACTGATAGTACGACTACCACTGAGCAAAAGGGACAGCCGTGAGCTGCGGAGAGATATTATGACTTTTGACAGCGTATTTATGGCAACCCTAGCCGCAATATTATTGACATTAGCAGCACACGTAATTGCACGTGTATTGGCACGTAAATTATCATGGCTACCGATGGTCATTACCGCACTTGTCCTAGTACTTGTTTTCCTATTTGTACTGCAGTGGGATTACAACAACTATTACAGCGCGGCAAAACCCGTATTTGACCATCTATTGGGATACGTGACAGTACTTCTGGCTGTGCCATTGGCGGCGATGAATTTTAAAGGCTTACCAGTCAAAAAACTCACTCTAATTGTCGCTATTGCTAGTGTCGTTGGTGCATTACTGCCTATGTCACTGGCCTATTTATTTTCGCTCAGTCATGAGACCCTATTGGCTTTCGCTACCCGTTCTGTTACGACGCCTATTGGCTTGAGTGTCGCAGATTTAATCAAAGCACCACTGGCAATGGCTAACCTAATTATCATCGTCTCAGGTCTGATAGGTGGTACGGTCGCTCGCTTTTTGTTCCGCGGTATCAATGACGACCGTGCTAAAGGTCTAGCACTGGGGTTAGCGGCTCACGCGTTTGGTACAGTAGAGGCATGGCAAATCAGTCATACAGCAGGACGTTATGCTGCATTTGGTTTGGCAGTGAACGGGTTGGTTACCGCGGTTTGGGTGCCTATTTTTATCAGTGCTATCGGTATCTAGTCATCACTGAAAGCCTACCTAAACTACTCTTATATTTTTAAAAACCTAACCATTAATAGGCTTATTTACTGTTGATTTCAGATTAAAGATTACCTCGACTATTCAAATGTCATTATTATTTCTTAAAAAATTGAGACACTTTATTTGTCTAAACTTATAAACTCAAAAAGCCCACTACAAATGGCTCATTAAGTCACTTAAAAAAGTTAGTACATTGATTTATCTAAGGTTATTTAATAATAGAAATCTGATTTTACAACTTAGTTTGTCAATCTGATGCGCCAAAAAGTTATTATATGTTATAGTAAGCAACTATTATTTTTTGTATCTATTGCAAGTGGTTCCTTATTGAAAGTGATAATTGCTAAGCTGCTGTCCTCACAGTGGGCTAAATAATTCTGCAAAATCAGTAACCGCTTAAGCGCCTAAATCAACGCATATATAGGCAAAATAATTTGCTGTTATTCGATAAAAAGTGATTTTACTATGATAAATACGGCTACTTTGATAACTCGCTGCTTATCTCCCCTTTTACTAAGTGCCATTGCTCTTTCGACCTTTTCTGTCGCTGCCAATGCAGGCAACATGTATATTTATAAAGACAAAGGTGGACAAGTACTGTTGACCAACGTCAATCCTAGTGGAAATTTCGATAAGTTTACGAAAAAAGTAAAAGTAACTTATTATAAAGACTCTAAGATGTATGACGGAAGCAGCGATAGCTATGGTAGCAGTGCCGCTAGCAACAGCGGAAGTCGTAACTCTTATGACAGCTACATTCGTGCGTCCGCTGAACGCAACGGTGTTGACCCTGCCCTAATGAAAGCCATGATGCATACCGAATCAGCCTTTAATCCAAACGCACGCTCACCAGTGGGTGCACAAGGCCTTATGCAGTTAATGCCAGCGACTGCGCGCCGTTTCAATGTCAGCAATCCTTGGAACCCTGCAGATAATATCGAAGGATCAGCCAAATATATCGCGTGGCTCATGCGCCGCTTCAATAACAATGTCGAACATGCTGTCGCAGGCTACAATGCGGGCGAAGGCAATGTCGATAAATATGGTGGCATCCCTCCATTCAAAGAAACACGTAACTATGTTCAAAGAGTGATGAGCCGTTATCATAGCCTGTATAAAAACGATGCCGGACTGTTTGGTGCAAGTATCAGTGCTAACAATCAAACCAGTAGCACCAGTACAAGTAGTGGCTTACAAAATGTCAGTTACGGCACCAGCAGCAATGTGAATAGTGCCAGCTATGCCAACTCAGCCTATGCGGCTTTACGCTAAGCCAGTCACCTAAAAATCAGACATAAAAAAGCCCATTAACGAATTAATGGGCTTTTTTATGTCTGGATGCTTTATATCTTGATGCATTAAGAGTAATAAAGCCAAACTGTGAGCCACAACTAAGGACTCACAGCCTGATCCAACACTATTTGATAATTACTTGTTAGCAGCCTGAGTTGCAGCAACTTCAGCAGCGAAGTCTTCTTGCTTCTTCTCGATGCCTTCACCAACTTCTAGACGTTTGAAGCCAAGTACTTTTACGCCTTCAGCTTTTAGGACTTCGCCAACTTTCTTGTCGTTGTCCATAACGTATGGCTGACGTAGTAAAGTTACTTCGTCTAGGTACTTACGTAGGCCACCTTCAATCATTTTTTCAACGATGTTGTCAGGCTTGCCAGACTCACGAGCTTTTGCTTCGATGATGTCTTTTTCGCGTGCCAATACGTCAGCAGCAACATCTTCGTCATCTACAGCAACAGGGTTGAATGCAGCGATATGCATAGCAAGGTTTTTACCAGTGTCAGCGTCGCCACCTTCATAAGATACCACTACACCGATACGCAGACCATGACGGTATGCAGCGATGTTAGCACCTTCAAGTGTTTCAACGCGGCGAATCTGGATGTTTTCACCGATTTTCTGTACTAGAGATACACGTGCTTCTTCAACAGTCTGACCTTCGCCATAAGACAATTCAGAGATAGCAGCAACGTCAGTTACGTTGTTTTCTAGTGCAAGGTTAGCAACTTTTTCTGCAAATGCAGTGAAGCTGTCATCTTTTGCAACGAAGTCAGTCTGGCAGTTAACTTCTAACAAGAATGCTTTGTTTTCGCCTTGAGCGATGATGATAGCGCCGTCAGCTGCGATGTTACCTGCTTTTTTAGCTGCTTTAGCTTGACCAGATTTACGTAGGTTATCAATGGCAACTTCAACATCACCGTTTGATTCTTCTAACGCTTTTTTACATTCCATCATGCCAAGACCAGTACGGTCACGCAATTCTTTTACCATTTTGGCAGATACTTTTACTTCTGTCATAAGAGTCACCTTAGTATAGTTATGTATAGGAGTGCTGTATTTCTAAATGCTGTATTTCTATTCGATATCTTCGTATTACTTAAAATCTAGCAAGACAGCTCATTTTGAGTTATTACCAATATAGCCATCAATGATGTCAAACAAATAACATCTATACAGTACAGCGATATAACCAGTAGGAGCGATAATACTCGCCCAATAGCTGCTCGCTTATATGCATGGCGTTATTAATAAGGCTTTATTCAATAACAAGGCATGACGAGTAAAACTACATCATGCCTATTATGAGCTTATACGCTGTTCACAACATTATATGGATGCTGATAGATACACTATCAAGACATCCTTACAAAGTTAAACTTTTTAAGTCAGCTACTTATTCTGCTGGAGTTGCAGCAGCTTCTTCTGCAGCTGGCGCTTCTTCAGTTGCAGCAGGTGCTTGCTCAGCTTTACCACCAGCTTGAGTTTGTGCGTATTCTTTACCAGCGATGATAGCATCAGCCATAGAAGTTACGTACAAAGTCACAGCACGGATAGCATCATCGTTAGCTGGGATTATGTAGTCAACGTTGTCTGGGCTAGAGTTAGTATCAACGATACCGATAACTGGGATACCCAAGTTCTTGGCTTCTTTAATAGCGATAGCTTCGTGATCTACGTCTACTACGAAGATAGCGTCAGGTAGGCCGCCCATGTCTTTGATACCACCTAGTGAACGCTCAAGTTTTTCCATATCGCGAGTACGCTCTAGCGCTTCACGCTTAGTTAGCTTAGCGAAAGTACCGTCTTCTGCTTGCTTTTCTAGCTCTTTTAGACGGTTGATTGACTGGCGTAGAGTTTTCCAGTTAGTCAACATACCACCTAACCAGCGATGGTCAACGTATGGCATGCCAGCGCGAGCTGCTTGCTCACGTACGATACCGCTTGCAGCGCGTTTAGTACCAACAAATAATACTTTGTTTTTCTTAGCAGCTAGGCCGTTTACGTAAGTCAACGCTTCGTTGAACGCTTTTACGGTGTGCTCTAAGTTGATGATATGGATTTTGTTACGTGCGCCAAAGATGTATGGACCCATTTTTGGGTTCCAAAAACGTGTTTGGTGACCAAAGTGAGCGCCTGCTTGTAGTAAATCGCGCATTTCGATTTTGGTTGGATTCTTTGTAGCCATGAGAATATATCCTATTGGTTGGGTTATGCCTCCACATCACAAAAACAGCCTATTTAGCGACACGCATCTGCTACCGGTTAGTTTTCATTAGTAAAGCACTAACAGATCACAAATTAATCAAGTCGCCAAACACCCAGCAATTTTTTGCCATGATGTGTGTGTCATTGGTTGGTTTAAAAAAAGAAGCTATCGCTAGATTGAAGCAGATGCCCAAATCTAAACTATAAAGTGAATTATAAAAAATAGCTGCGCTGTATTTTATCACATAACGCCTCAGAATCTCCAGCAGTTTGTTCGTAGCGTATCAATAAGATAAAAACAAAATATGGCGATAACAAAACAAAAAAAGCGACACATTTGCATCGCTTTTTTATGATTATCTTTTTAATAGCTATTTTTCAAGCAAGGTCAACACTGTCACTCTTTTATAGTTATCACTCGTTTATAGAGGACTGACTATAACTTATGCAATGCAAATACCAATGACCGCCTTGTAACCACGCCACGTAAATGGTGTGATATAGCTTTGACGATCTTTAGGCAGATAAGACACGCTTGGCGCACTCTCAACAATGTGCGGCGGCGAGATAATAAACTCTGAACCAAACTCTGTCCGAGCGTTACCTGAGATTGTATTGGCCATTTCACCCAACAAATCTTTCATCATCGTGATTGAAGAGTCAGGCTCGCCCATCACTTTGATGACTTCTCGCAACATCACGCTTGGTGCACTGACATAGACGCAGCCTTCTAAAGGGCCCGATATCTTAATGACACCGCTATAATCAAAGCCAATCGCGCTTTTGTTGTTGTTCAAGTAAGGGGTATCAATTGACACTTCCGAGCCATCGATTTGCGCAAAAAATGCATTGATCGAGCTTAGAAATACACCCAGTTTTTCTACTTTAACCATAATATATTAATATCCATCTGTATTACGTGGCAGCATTAGTCTTGCAAACAAACCACAATCTCGCCTACTTGAGAATGCCAAGTGATGGGGATGATAAAAGAACGCTCATCGTTCGGCAATACAATACTTTGCGGCGCACCTTTAAACACAAATGGTACAGAGATATGAAACTCTGAGCCAAACTCTTTGCGTGCATTGCCTGCGATGGTATTGGCCACTTCCCCAGCCAGATCTACATAGTTCTCTTCACTTTTATCGGTTTCGCCCATGCTGTCTAAGATTGAAGACAGTAAGTCACGCGTCGCCGAAAAATATACCACGCCTTTTTGGCCACCAGATATACCAATCACGCCCGTATAATCGTGGACTTTTGGCTGTTTGTTTTCTAGTAAGTAAGGGGTATCGGCAATAAGATCTTCTCCACCAAACTGGTCAAAATAATTACTAATAATACTTAAAAAAATCTGTAGCTTTTGCTCTTTCATAATGACATCTGCTTTGGTCGATGAATGGTGTTAGTCTTGCATCAGCTCATACAAAGACTCGACAAGCTCCTCTTCTGAGAAGGGCTTGCACAAAAAGCCGCTGGCACCCAATGATAATGCCTCAATGCCGGTGGCTTTATCCGATAACGCTGATACCACTAAAATGCGTACTTCAGGATCAATCGCGATGATTTTTTCAATACATTCTAGCCCATCCATTTGTGGCATGGTTAAGTCCATGGTGATCACATCAGGACGATGGACATTGAACTTTTCGATGGCTTGAACACCGCTGGTCGCTGTCGCAACCAACATGAACTTTCCTGAATCGTATGCGCGCTGAATACGGTTTCTAATAATATTTGAATCATCAACAATCATTAACTTATGCATAACTTATCTACTACCTTTAATGAAGTGCTTGTCGTCCCTGACAATATAATTACTATTTTGATTAAGCTTTAGGTAAAGTAATGACAAACCGTGTCATCTGACCCAGCTCGCTATTTACGTTAAGCTTGCCATCATACTCTTTTACTTTTGCTTTGATGATATCAAGTCCAACACCGCGACCACCATCTTCATCTGCGTGCTCTTTGGTAGAGAATCCAGAAGAGAACAGCTGTTTGAGCAAGTCGCCTTTACTAAGCTGATTTGCCTCTTCCGTACCGAAACGACCTTCTTTAATCAGCTTATTACGGATGCTGTCGTAGTTGATGCCTTGTCCGTCGTCTTGCACAACCAACATAAAGTTTGAACCGTTGTCCTGCACTTCCAAATCAATGGTCCCAACGTCAGTTTTGCCAGTAGCATGACGCACACTTGGCGACTCGATACCATGGACTACCGCATTACGCAGCAACTGAATACTGATTTCTTTGATTGGCTTTGCAAGATGCGCCGGAATGCTGGTTTGGGTCAGCGTCGTACTTTTTAGCTGTACTCGCTTGCCTTGTCTGGCAGCAATCTCTTTTGTAAACTCATTGTAAAAAGACAATAAATCATCATCTGCTTCATTGTCTAAGTCGATATCTAACCCACCATCGAAGTCAGCATTGCTAGCTGCATGGTCTGCTACTGGATTTTGAGTAGCGACTGGTGCTTGTACGGTCGACGCCTTAGCTGCTGTCGGTGCTGAGCGGTTGATACGCTCGCCCAACGTCGCAATCGTGTTCGATAAGCTGAGCAAGTCATCCAAATGTACCGCTAATGGTAAGAAGTCATTACCAGACAACTGACCTTGGTTTTGTAATGCATGTAACTTGTCTTCAGCATCAGAAGCAATCTTTGTAAAGCTATGTAGTTTTAGTGCTGATGCTTCACCTTTTAAGCTGTGCATTTCACGATAAATAGCTTTCAATTTGCCTTCAAGCTCGTATTGTGAGCTACCAGGATTTTTCAAGATATTATTCATCTTCTCGATATGCGCTTGGGTATTACCAATAAACTCATTAATAATCTTTGGATTTACATTCAAGATAGTCGTTAACATCTCAATCTGCATATCGTTTTGCGAACGCTCTTTTTCTAGGCGCTGTTCTAAGTAGACTGCATCTGATACATCATTCACGTTGACCAAGATACGGGCAATGTCTTTATTGTCATAAACACGTGAGAATTTAAAATCCAAGAAGCGGTTATCAAGATTTTTGTCTTCAGACAAATTATGCAGCATGACTTTATTTAATGGGTTAAGTGAATCTACCAGCTTTTCTTTAACGCGAGGATTATAGAGCTGCTCAATGAATTGCTGTGTGGTCTTGAGGTCTTTATCAGAGATACGACCGCGCAAGACATTGGTAAAGTTTTCCCCTGCCAAGCTATCAGAGCCGATGATATTGTTCAGCGCGCGAGAATGCTGTTGACCAATATTCAAGTCCTTATCAAGTAGGAAAAGACCCGTGTTTACTGTTTCCATAATTTCTTGCGTTTCTTGGCGAGCGGCAGATGCTTCAGCATCCGTCTCACGTAGACGACGTACAAAGAAGAATACAAAGATTAGGAAGTAGGTAAAGATAGCGGCAACACCAAGTACCTGAATAAGACGAATGGTAGTTGCTTGACGTTGTGCACTATCGAACACGTCTTTTGTCAAATTATCCAAAGAATCGTTAATAAACAAACTTGATGTTTTCGCCTGTTCAACGGCCTGCGTCAATTCATCAGCAGACGTTACCATGATATTATCAGCATCTTTTAGATATGTTTGAATCTTAGGCTCTAGCGCTTTCCATTGCTCATTGGCCGCAGAAATATTGGTTTGTGCTTGACTATCAATTTTTGGCAAGTCATAGCTATTACCTTCTGCATCTGTGATTGTACTGCCTTGCTCAATAGCAGCAATCGAGCTAGTGATTAGCGCAGTATTTTGTTCTAAACGGCTTAGCACTCGTTGTATATGTGGAGAGTTAGTATCCTCACCATAACTACTGTCCAAGTCGAAAAGATCTTTAATTACTGCCTGTGCACTGTTTGCCACTTGGTTAGTTTGGTCAATTAAAGCCGTGTTTCGTTCTAATAAATTTGAGGTATAAAACGTGAACGCTAGCAAAGCACCGATTAGAGATAAAAATAGTGCAATTGAAATAATCAGACCTTGATAGCGCTTATTGTCGACATTAGGTACGGTTGCCATCTTCAGAATTCCTTAGTTCAATTGCTTAGTATTGGTGTCAGATTCGCTCTTTTCAGCAGGGTCAGCTTCACCCAACCAGCGCGCCTCAATTTCTTTAAATGTCCCTTTTTCTTTTAGTTTGGCAATACCTTCATTAACCGTTTTGATAAGCTGAGTATTTTCTTTTGCCATGAGCACCACTTGCTGGGCTGAAGGTGCATCTGCAGCTTCATAGGGTACAATTTTCACTTTATGCTCAGGATAGCCTTTGACGATATATTGCAAGACTGGCATATCGTACAAGAAGACATCCGTATTACCTTGAACCAAATCCTGATACGCCAAAAATGCTGTAGGTCTCGAAATTAGCTCCACCGAACTACCCATCTCTTTTAGCGTGTCTTCTTCTTTAGAGCCTTCTAACGTACCTGCTTTTAGACCTTTTATATCGTTTAAGTCTTTTATATCAAACTTACCTTCCAAATACATGATAGTAGCTGGGTTGAAAAAGTATGGTGTTGATAGACCATATCTCACTGCCCGATCGTCTTTGTAAGAAATACCAGAAATCGCTAGATCACGCTTTCCTGTTTCGACGCTATCGAACATGTCTTGCCAAGTTTCCTTATAAAACTCGACTTTGAACCCCTGCTCTTCACCAATAGCACGAATTGAATCAACATCAGTGCCCTGCATATTGCCATAGTCATCCTGGAATGAAAAAGGCGGCAAATCACCAGTCATGGCAACTTTCAATGTTGGCGCTGTATCAGGTAGCTTACTCACAAAGCTATCTGTGTTTTCCTTTACTGGTGTATTTGCACTTTCTTGAGTAGCAGAATTACCACAGCCAAATAGGCCAACACTCAACAAAATTGGTAACGCTCGATATAACTGCTTCATAATCTATCCTTGAAACCTAACGTTGTTTTACATTTTAATTAATTGACAATCTAGCAAGGTTAAGCAATGTCTATACATATTCACTTACAGAAAGTTACGCTAGATAGTACTTGCCTAATTTCACGATTGCAATAATTATGTTTGGTCATTATTTAAGGTAAGCCATATATAGCAAAGGCTGCATATAACCATAAAAAACATATACTTGTTTATAATCAATAAATTCCATCATATAGAATGTCTATAAAATCTAATTTTGCTCTGAAGAAAAATATATAGAATGCACAAAAAAGCACTCATACGCTGTAAACGTACGAGTGCTTCTTAAAATACAGCTAAATTAGAATAGAGACAATTTTACTCTGCATCGTCTAAATTAAGGTTACGATCAATTTTCCAAATCAGGAAAGAACCGAGACTCATTAATGAGAACAGGGCAATACCAACCTTGAGGACTGGATTGACTGGAAACAGATTCAATAATAAACCGCCAAAGATACCGACTGAAAACATCAGCGAGCCTTGTAGTGCACTTGCCATACCAGCACGGCGTTTCTGAAAAGCAAGCGCAATTGCAGAAGCATTAGGCTGAGTCAGACCCAGTCCTGCGATACAAAAGAAAATACAAGCCAGCACCAGTGGCAACCAAGCATCCGTCCCTAAAAGCAAGCCAATCACGAATAGCAAACCCGCAGAGATAACCTGCATCATCGCCCCAAATCGCAAAATACTTAGTATTCGAAAGCGATTGGTAAGCCATTGGTTCAACTGAGTCAAACCTACAAAACCTGCCGCATTCATTCCGAACAACCAAGCGAAATGTGTCGCTGAGACGCCATAGGTATCCATGATTAATTCAGAAGCCGAGCTGATATAGACAAACATTGCTCCCATTAACAAGCCGCCACCAATTGCTGGATAGTTAAAAGTCGGGTCTTTTAATAAATCCCAATATTGACTGAGCACTTCTCTTGCAGGACGTACGTTACGGTTTTCTTCGGTCAAAGTTTCAAAAAAGAAAAACTTAGTAAGTAACAAATTAAGAGCGCCAAATGCAGCTAAGAACCAAAATATAGAATGCCAATCAAAAAACTGTAAGAATAGCGCGCCAAGCGATGGTGCCAATATGGGTGCTAAGCCCATCACTAAAATCATGATGGAAAAAGCTTTTGCCGTTTGTTTGGCAGTGAGGCGATCTCGAATCGCAGCGCGAGTAACTACTGCACCGACGCACGCGCCCAATGCTTGTAGGGTCCGGCCTGCGAACAGTACATACTCATTATCAGTGGTCGCACAAAGGATAGAAGCAATAACATACAGCGTCATACCTATATACAAGGGTTTGACACGGCCAACACGGTCACTGAAAGGTCCGTAAAATAGCTGCCCAAATACCAAACCTAAAAAATATGCAGGGACAGAGTTGGCCATAAAGGCCGTTGAAACACCGAAATCATCGGCCATCGATGGTAGCGCTGGCAGATACATATCAATGGATAATGGGCCCACCGCAACCATCAGCCCAAGCATCATAATCCATGCAACAGGCAAATCAGCAGAGCGCACTCGCTCAGAAGCGATAGGTTTGTTTGGAAGGGAGGGTTTTGAAGCAGACATATTTAGACCGTTTTATATAGTGGCTATTATTTTTGATATTTTATTTTTCGACGTTTAATTGCTTGCACGTGTTGTTAGGTAGGCTTTCGTCATTTTACTGGCTTATCCAGTAATCAAAATAGATACCTTTAACAACAATAGTGCATCTTTACCCACATCGGTGCAAGCAGACAATGCTATATCGTGCTATCTGCTTGCATTTCAATGGCTATAAGATATTGGCGAAACAACCGCTAACAATTAAACCTGTTAAAATAATTTACCAAAATATGTCTGGTATTCTTAAGTAGCAACCTCTTCTATTAAAGCGAGTCAAATAAAAAACAGCACTAGCAAAGTTGCTAGTGGAAAAAATTTAGCGGAATTGGCGTTTGCCAAATAAGGTGCTGGCCTGCTTTGCTTTTCTGAGGGCAAGCTTACGATTACGACCAAGCATCATTTTAAGCTGCCATGCTTTTTCTTTATACAAAGTCTTAGCAGGTTGATCATACATTGCATTTATCACGCGTTTGCTTGCTAGCACCGCATCAGGAGAGCGCTCTGCGAATTCGGCAGCAAGCTTTTGTGCTTGTTCAAGAGGTGCTTCACTACAATGGCTAATCAAGCCTAGCTCTTTGCCTTCATTAGCATCGATGATACGAGCGCTCATGGCGAGCTCTTTTAGAGTGTCTTCTCGTAGAACCCCAAATGCTGATTGGGTCAGTCCCATATCTGGCACTAACCCCCATTTAGCTTCCATAATAGATAGCTGACAGTCAGGGTGACTAACACGTATGTCACAAGCCAACGCCAACTGCAACCCAGCGCCGATACAATACCCTTCCAATACTGCTATGACAGGTACTGGTAGATCACGCCATACCAAACATACTCGTTGGAACGCACTTTGCCATGGCTTAATCAGCTCCCAAAGTGCAAATGCTGTGTTTTTTGGATGATTTAAGTCCCCTAAGTCGATCCCTGCACAAAACGTCCCCTCTGCCCCATTTAGAATGACCGCACGTATGGTTCTGTCCTTGCTAATACGACCTGCCAGCTTAATCAGCTCATTGATTACCTGAAAACTCATGGCATTTTTTTTATGTGGACGATTTAAGGTAACCGTCAGTATGTTGTCTGTAATACTAACTTGTAAGGTCTCATACTGGTAACTTGCAATCGCGTTCATAACAATCCTTATTAATGAATAAAACAAATATGGTGCTGATATTCACAATATTAGCAGGCTTGTCTTTGTTGTACCGTAGTAATAACTGACTGCCACGATACTATAGTCAGTTTCATATACAGCACACACAGTTTGTCTAGCTGATAGCGATAAGCAAATCTAACGAGGCTACCTATCGCTCTCTGGACCTAAATGATTCTGACCTTATTACCTCATCTTCAACTTATATCATTTTCCACGTCATGTCATTTTCGCTTAAGCGATGATAATTAAGCTGCGGATAAGAAGATAAATCCACCTTTTGCAAGTTGTCTAGCGCCGTTAATAATGCCTCATAATATGGCTCAATCATTGCAAATTGCACAGGTGTCGTATGCTGTACATTCAGCAAGCACTTATCTTCCAAATCTTGGCTAGCCTGACGCAATTGTGGTACACCTGTATATCGACTCCCACCCAATATACGATGGGCAATTTGTGCCAACATATTGCGGTCATGCGCTTCCCATGCCTGAATAAGCGCCTGTTTTTCATCATTGATAGTATCGATCATCATGATAATAAGCTTGGCCGCCAATTCAGGTTTGTTCGCTGAACGAGTGAGCGCATCTTGCCAATCTAAAATGTTTGAGGTATCGCTTTTGCTTATATTATTTTGGCTAAGGTCATTGTTGATTTGCTCGTGTAAAGTCGTATTATCTTGAGCTGTTCTATCTTGAGGGCTTTGGTCTTGAAAGCTTTCGATAGACTTTGTTGGTGATTGTAGTAGTGGCGATTGACCTTGTTTTTGTAGACGTAAGCTTTCATAGCGCGGTTGAATATCACGCGCAGTATCTCGTCTATAGCCCTCACGAGGCTGACTATCGCGCAGATAGTCATCACGGATTTTTTTCAGAGATAGTGGACGGGTAATTTTCGGCTCGCTACTGACAGAAGTACTATTACGTTCTACCCCGTCTCCTCTTATTATTGGATAAGTATCGGTTGAGTCATCTGAAGACATACCTGAGCTGGCTTGAGTCTCTTGCCCATTTACATTGTTAGAGAGTAAATCATTTGATAAATCATTATCGTTAATTGAGTAACCACGCAGCGAGTCAATAGGAGTTAACTCAGCCCCTGTTGGGTCGGTACCCTTTACGTTAGCACCTTGTACATTAGCATCTTGTAAATTATCATCCTGCAAATCAGGGTGCTGTAAGCCAAAGCTCTGCAAATCTGTATCGGGCAATGCGGTCAATTGTGGTGTCGTACTCTTACGACCAAGCCATTTCTGTAGCACCTGTAATAACTGCGGTTGACTAATAGGTTTGCCGACATAGTCATTGATGCCGCTGGCTATAAGTTTGTCACGTTCATCTGCCAACCCATGAGCTGTCAGAGCGATAATAGGGATACGACTATCCGCATTTTCGATATTTCGAATCTGCTTAGCCGCCTCATGACCTGACATACGCGGCATTTGAATATCCATAAATATCAAATCAATATTATCTTTGTCTTGCATAGCTGCTTTATCGTCAGCGCTCGTGTCCTCATGATAGAACGCGCTATTTGTTTTCTTATTTATCTCATCACGTGTTTCTGCTTTAGAGAGTTGCGTTTTACTCGATAGACTTTGCTTATCGCTCTTGGCAGTTTTGATGTTTTTGGTTTGTTGTTTACTGATAATCTCGATAGCATCAAACCCACTGCTCGCAGTGACTACCTGAATACCTAGCTCACTCAATAAAGCATCAAGCACTAATAAATTAGGCAAATGGTCATCAACTGCCAGTACAGTGACCCCTTTCCAGCGTGGTTCCTGCAGGCTTTGCGGCGTACTACGGCTTTGAGTATCGAGCATCGCATACAGCTGTCTTTTGTCTAATGGCTCATACAGTATGTTGGCATGATAGCGATTGAGTAGCGCTTGATCGGCCGCCACTTGGTAGCCAAACACAGCAAGCTTGCCTTGATAATGCAGACGAATTTGCTTAAGAAGCGCCATCATATCGTCTTGAGTGTCATCATCAACGATGACCCAATCCCAATAGTTACCGTGCTCTTTCAACGACTCCAGTACACCCGGCAACGAGTTGGCTTGAGTCAATTTAATTGGTAAGTATTGCAAGCTAGCCTTGAGTACTTGTATCGAAGCGGTATGATTGATCCAAACCAGTACATTAAACTCATCGGTCTCGCTTGCTAGTGGCGCCAATACTGGTAATTCGATCGTCTGCCCTGTGGCCGCCTCTAGCACGTCGACATGGGCTGGCATGCGAAACCAAAAAGTCGCGCCTTGATTGGCAATATTTTCTTGAGCATTATCATGAAATCCAATATCCCCGCCCATCAAGCGCGTTAACTGTTTGGAGATGACCAGACCCAACCCTGTACCACCATACTGACGCGTGATTGATGGATCGCCTTGGCTAAAGCTTTGGAACAGCATTTTTTGATCTGCCAGAGAAATGCCTTTTCCGCTATCTTGCACGCTAATCATCAGATAATTATCACGGTGATCATCTAAGCTCACACGCACCACCACATCACCACTATCCGTAAATTTAATGGCATTACCAACGATATTGGTCAATACTTGCTTAAGACGTAACGCATCGCCATTGATACGCATCGGCACATCATTGTAAAACAGTACTGCCATGCGCAAACCCTTCTCCGCAGAGACCGGAGATAGCATATCGACCACATCGTAAATGGTGTCATAGAGATCAAATTCATGGCGATCTAGCACCAGTTTGCCTGCCTCAATCTTAGAAAAATCTAAGACATCATTTACCAAAGCGAGCAAGTGTGCTGATGACTTACGTATGGTCTGTACATACAAGTCCTGCTCAGGATTAAGCTCGCCATGACGTGCCAGCAAATTAATAAAGCCATCGATACTGTTCAATGGTGTACGCAGTTCATGACTGATATTGGCTAAAAATGCAGACTTGGCTTGGCTGGTTGAAATTGCCGCATCACGTGCATTTCGAATAGAGATGTTTTGCATTTCCATCTCATCAAATGCCAAACGTAAATCATCTTCCGTTTGCTCGGCATGGTCTTTGAGCTCTTGAAAGCTTCTATGTAAGCGGCGCAATGTTCTGACTAGATCTTGCTGTAACAAATTCAGCTCGCCATCTGACTCAACGGGTACAGGTTGGTATAAATTATCAACATGGGTACGTTGCAACTGCAACCGCAGCTCATAAATGGGGGCAATCCAACGTTTTGAATAGATATTTAGGCTCAGTAGTAGAATCAAGATAGTAAACAAGCCAGTAATCACTAACGCCATCGCAATACGGTAGCGTGCAATATAGAGCGGCTCATTATCCATATCGACAAGTAACCACAACGTTTGCCCTTCAAATTCTCCCAATACACTGCCATACGCTGTGCCTACAGGCGTTGGTCGTTGTGACAAAAAGCTTGCGGAATCACTGATTAGCGGCCATTCTTCATTGAGACCATAACCGACTGTTGCCAGTATTTGGTTACCTTCATTAATAATAGCAATGCGCTGTACATGCTGCTCTGACTGCATACGTCCAAGCTTATCTTGGATACCCTCTAGCGTCGTCATCGCCGCTTGCTGAGTACCCTCAGCACTACTCCCTACTTGCTGGCGCTCTTGTTCTAGCAGCTCAGGAATCAGTTCAGCTATGACTGGCGTATAACGAATAAGTACCGCTTCGGCCAATACTTCTTGCTCAGAGTCGCTTGCACGCATGGTTTCGTGAAATACCAAGATGCCGCCTACTGCTGCCAACACACAGATAGGCAAAAACACCAGTATGATCAGCTGACCATAAGCACTACTGGTATCGAAACGTTTTTTATATGCCATGCTAGGTCTACTCTCTACTAAGGTTCTTGCCGTGAATTATTCGTAATAAAATCAGTATTCATGTTACTTGCAGCGTGTCGTATCAGAGCATCTGGGTAAGGCGCTACTTTTAATGAAGCCACTAATCGTTAATAAGGTAACTGGTTCTGATAAGACAATTGATATACAACTCAAGATTATCTTAACAGGATTCTATAAGTTCTGGTTAGGCATTCCATGTGATGAATAACGTTATAATTAGAGTGCCAACCACTCTGTGTTAAAGAGAATATGGCTTTAAGCTATCAACTCTATTTTCGCAACCCTCAACGTAACATTGATATTGACCTGATACAGTGACTATTAATCCTTGATGCGATAAGCGCAGCTGAAAACAAAATGATATAATAAAGCCACTTTTTATTTACCACAATATATCGCTCATAGTCATAACATATGAGAGCGCACTCTAATGCCTTTCGTTTTTAGCTCGCTTATCACCGTAAACCTATAACCCAAGCGACTGTCTAAAATTATGATTAAACAATAAGAACAGCGCCTCCATCAAAAATAAGCCATCAAAAACATATTTAAAAAATAGAAAAGGATACTTTATGTCCACTACGGCCATGTCAAATGCTAACTTTATCACTCAAATCACTACCCTCGCTGATTGCGTTGGTCAAACGCCGCTGGTAAAACTTCAACGCCTGCCTGAGCAAGAGCAAATTGCCAATGGTGCTACAGTATTAGCTAAGCTTGAAGGCAATAATCCAGCGGGCTCTGTAAAGGATCGCCCTGCTTTTAATATGATTTATCAAGCAGAACAGCGCGGTGATATCAAACCTGGCGATATGTTGATTGAAGCCACTAGTGGCAATACTGGTATTGCATTGGCCATGGTCGCTGCGATGCGTGGCTACCCGATAACGTTGCTCATGCCAACCAACTCTACCCAAGAGCGTAAAGATGCCATGATTGCTTATGGCGCAACGCTGATTGAAGTAGACGAAGGTATGGAAGCTGCACGTGATTTGGCATTGCAGATGCAAGCAGATGGCAAAGGGGTTGTATTGGATCAGTTTAATAATCCTGATAATAGCCAAGCACATTACCTGACTACAGGCCCTGAGCTATGGGCACAGACAGAAGGTAAAATTACGCATTTTATTAGCTCGATGGGCACGACAGGTACGATTACTGGTGTATCACGCTACCTAAAAGAGCAAAATCCAGACGTCAAAATCATCGGCCTACAGCCTGATGAAGAAGCTTCGATTGCTGGTATTCGCCGTTGGCCAGCGGCTTATATGCCAGGTATTTTTGATGCAGACTTGATTGATGAAGTGATGGATATCGATCAGCGTATTGCCGAAGTCTATATGCGTAAATTGGCGAAGACTGAAGGTATCTTTGCTGGAGTATCTTCGGGCGCAGCTGCATGGGCAGCGACCCAAGTGGCAAAAGCAAATCCTAATGCTGTGATTGCCTTTATTATCTGCGATCGTGGCGATCGTTATTTATCAACGGGTTTATATAACGTTGACGATAGTAATACGGATAACAGCAGCGCAGAAGTTAATTAATGCATAAGAAATGCCATTTAGTATCGTTAATTTGAAAGAAGTGCAAAGCGGCCAAGTGCAGATGCAATACTTCAAGCAAGGTCAATGTTGTCATTCTTTTATAATGAATTAACTATCAGCTCATAAATAGTCAGGATTATCTATGTCACAAGCGCTACCATCCGACCCTATATTGGTTTTTGATATCGAGACTGTCGCCGATGTCGATGCAGCACGCCGTATCTATCCGCAATTGGCCGATCTTAACGATGCGGATGCGTTAAGTGCGCTGACAGCGATACGTACACAAGAGGCAGGGCACGACTTTATGCGCTTGCCACTACAGCGCATCGTCTGTATCTCAGCTCTGTATATCAAGGATGGGAAGTTATCGCTATTTTCTTTGACTGCCGATAAATTTAGTGAAAAAGAAATCCTAGCCAAATTCTTTAGAGCATTTAACGACATTGAGACACTGCCGCAACTTATTAGCTGGAATGGCTCAGGCTTTGACATACCTGTACTGATATATCGTGCCATGCAATATGATTTGTCAGCACCATGGCTGTTCGAAGAAGGCGAGCGTATTAAAAATATGCGCTTTGATAACTATGTTAATCGTTTTCATACACGTCATCTAGACTTGATGGATCGGTTTAGCCAGTACGGTGCTAGTCGCCGCGAAGCCATGGATATCGTCGCAAGTCTGTACGGATTACCCGGTAAAACTGACGTGGATGGAAGCATGGTTGGCGCGCTTGTTAGTAGCGGTGATTGGCAGACCCTATCTATATACTGTGAGTCTGATGTGATGAATACTTGGCTTATTTATTTACGCTGGTTACGTCTAACAGGACAGTTGTCTTCACAAGATTTTGATGCTTGGCAGCAGCAGAGCTATGACTATCTGGCAAAGTATACCCAAGCTGACGGTAGTCCGCGACATCAAGAGTTTATCGCTGACTGGTCATCGGCACCCAAATTATAGAATTCGCATTATTAGTAGTTTTTATTCCCCTCTTCTAGTTATTTATTATTAAGGCAGGTTTATGCAACCCACCGATTCAAAAACATCTACAGCATCTGATATGGCAGCACAAAACAGTAACGTTCAAACGAATGAAGCTCAAACAAACGACACCCAAACGATTGTCATTCCGCCGAGTAAGAAAAAATCAAAGCCGTCATCAAAGACACGTCGTCGTCTAAAAGATGCAGAGCCAATTCCGTTTAATATTGATGGCTTATCACATGATGGTCGCGGTGTTGCTGTGTATGGTAATGGTTTTGACGTTGCGGAAGGTCATGCTGAAGACAAACACGGCAAAAAGATCTTTGTTAGCTTTGCTCTACCAGGTGAAAGCGCTTTAGTAAAAATAACCAACAGCCGTGCTAGCTTTGAAGAAGGCGATGCCATTAGTATCACTGCCAACCCAAACCCTGAACGTGCTGTACCACCCTGCCCGCATTTCGGTACTTGCGGTGGTTGCAACTTGCAGCACTGGCAGCCAGATGGTCAAATAAACTTTAAACAGTCAGTACTGGCTGAAATGCTAATGCACCAAGCCAACGCGGAACCTGACAATTGGCTCCCACCTGTGGTCGGCGATCGTCTTGGTTATCGTACCAAAGCACGTTTGGGCGTGCGTTATGTTGTCAAAAAAGAAACCGCGCTTGTCGGCTTTCGTGAGCGTTCAAGCAACTTCTTGGCAGAGCTAAATGAATGTCATATCCTAGATCCGCGTATTGGGTTTGAGATTGAAAACCTAAAAACACTTATTAGCACTTTAGAGAGTCGTGACAAGATTGCTCAGCTTGAGCTTGCAATGGGTGAGCAACTGCCAGAACTACCTGATGGCAATCAGCCAGTTGCCCTCATCGTACGTAATTTAGAACCGTTGTCAGACGCTGATATAGACAAACTAAAAGTGTTTTTCGCAGCGCGTAATTGGCAGCTATATTTGCAGTCGAAAGGCATTGATAGCATCCAACGTATTGCTTTGACAGACGCTGATGATTTGAACGAGCAATTTGGGCGTTTATATTATCAATTGCCAGAGTATGACCTGACTTTTGAATTTATCCCTACTGACTTTACTCAAGTAAATCTATCGGTCAACCGTCAGATGACCAAGCTTGCCTGTGACTTATTGGATTTAAAAGCAGGCGAACGCGTACTAGATTTATTCAGTGGTTTGGGTAACTTTAGTTTGCCACTAGCGCGTCTCGTTGGCGAGACAGGCTCAGTAGTCGGTGTCGAAGGCAGTGAGGCCATGACCGCACGTGCTGCTGACAACGCTCGTCGCAACGGTATCAACAATACTGAGTTTTATAGTCAAGATTTGACTCAAGACTGTACTGATAAGCCATGGGCCAACCAAGGTTTTGATGCACTTTTGATTGATCCACCGCGCTCTGGTGCTTGGGAGATTATGCAATATTTGCCAAAATTTAATGCTGAGCGCATTGTTTATGTCTCTTGTAATCCAGCGACCCTTGCCCGTGATACAAAAGCATTGTTAGAACAAGGCTATCGTCTGACTCATGCTGGCGTGATGGATATGTTCTGCCATACGGGTCATGTTGAATCTATCGCTCGCTTCGAAAAAGTAGCAGTTTAACGTTATTAATTTTCAAAAATGATTGATAGCTAGAAATGACTGATAGTTGAACCTGATTAAAGAGACATTTAAGCGTTATTACAATTATCTAAGATAACTCAAAGCTTTGATAAGTTTGTGCTAATAAATAGCCATTATTTAGCGTAATTGACCACAGCCGTACAGAGGCTCGCTTGATTTGTCACTTTAAAATGAGATAATAGTAAACAATCTTCCTATGTTTTTGATGATGTTTCCAATCGCTACATAGCAAGCATTTGCACTCATAGCTTTATATATTTTACGCGCATTTTATAGCTGCTAAAAATAACATTTTTAGCAGTTGTATTGGTTTATAGCTGACGCTTTATGGATCGTTAATTCAGAGTGTGTGCATAGTAGATGAGGTTATAATCAATTCAAAATAGCTAAGAGGAGTCGGCTATGGTAAAAATTCGTGAAGGATTACCGCTGGTGGATGGACAGACCACGCAGGCCGATAGTGCAACACTTGCGGCGCAACTGGTGGCGAGCCAACGCTCTCACCAGTCAGCCAATAGCTATGCCCAAATTCCCCTCGACATCAAATACCAGTTGGCAACCCACAAGCTACATACTACTTTTGATCGCTCAGCTGCACACACTTATCATTTGCATGACCCTCACACTGAAGACGAGTATTTGGATGATACCAATGCGCTATCAAACGATGAGCTTGAGGCGGTCGACTTAGACCACCACGCCAACATCGACGTACCTACTTGGCTAGATAATGTGGCCAAGCGTATTGGACAAGAGTCAGTACCCAACCTAAGTGCAGCTTGCGAGTTTATTCGCAGTCATATGAATACCAGTGAATCTGAGCGTTCAGGTGCTTATGTGACCGGTATTGGTATGACTGATATTTTGACCTATCTTTATCAAGATGAAGACGCATTGGTCGCGGCCATGCTGTATCGCAGTGCGCGCAAATCAATTATTAGTCTCGCTGAAGTGGAAAAAAACTTTGGTCCAGATATTTTGACGCTTGTTAAAGATACCCTTGCAATGGGTAAGCTGTCGGAGATTATTGAGAGCAACAAACGCTTAGAAGATCATTTCGTCAATAATCAACGTGATCAGCTATCAAATATTTATAGCATGCTCATCTCTGTTACTAACGATGTGCGTGTGGTACTCATCAAATTGGCAGAGCGTACTTTCGCCATGCGTGAATTGACTTTTTCTAGGCCAGAGCGTCAAACGCGTGTCGCACGTGAAGTCATGACTATTTATGCGCCATTAGCCCATCGTTTAGGTATTGCACAGCTAAAATGGGAGCTCGAAGATTTAGCTTTCCGTTATCTTGCGCCTGACCGCTATAAAGAAATTGCTAAGCTGCTGTCAGAAAAACGTAGCGAACGTGAGTCCTATATTCAGCGCGTACAAGACAAGCTAAATGAATCATTAGCAGATGCCAGTATCGAAGGCGAAGTATCTGGGCGCGTCAAACATATCTACTCTATTTATCGAAAAATGAAGCTCAAAGGCTTATCGTTCGATCAGCTTTATGACATTCGCGCCTTACGTGTGCTGGTCAATAGCCCTTCTGACTGTTATCACGTTTTAGGCCTAGTACATGGCTTATGGCGTTATATTCCTGAGCAGTTTGATGACTATATTACTAACCCTAAGTCCAATGGTTATCGCTCGCTACATACTGCTGTAATTGCGGAAAATAAGTCACTAGAAGTCCAGATTCGTACTCATGAAATGCACTTTGAGGCCGAGCTTGGCATGTGTGCGCACGTTAATTACAAAGAAGGTCTAAAGAACAAGAAAGACAATTATCTGAATCAAAGAATCAGCTCATTGCGTCAATTATTATCTATCAATAATGAGCCACGCTCAGCTGTGGTAGCGGGCGAAGAGATAGACGATATTGAGTTTGACGAAGAAGAGCAACTCGTTGATTTTGATGAGCTAGAACGTATTTATATCTTTAGCCGTGATGGTGATATTACTGAGCTACCAAAAGGCGCGACCGTTCTCGATTTTGCCTACTATGTGCATACTCAAGTTGGCAACCGTGCGCAGGCAGCCCGCGTCAATCAGCGTTATGTGCCACTGACCTATCAGTTGAAAACAGGTGAGCAAGTTGAGATTATTACTAAGGCATCGCGTGAGCCCAATCGTGATTGGTTGGTAGCCTCGTTAGGTTATATTCATACCAATCGCGCCCGTTCAAAACTGCGCCAGTGGTTCAATAAGCAAGACCGTGATAAGAATATTGAAATAGGTCGCCAAATGCTCAGTAAAGAGCTTGAGCGCCTATCTGTTCATCCTAATAGTATTGATCTGAACGACTATATTCAGCATTTTCATGTCAATACGACCGACGATATTATTGTAGGGCTGGTGACAGGTGATATTGGCCTTAATCAGTTAACCAGTCATATCTCTCGTCAGCTACACCTTGAACCTGAGATACCACCAGAGAACTTTGTACCTCATGTAGATAACAGAGATACAGGTAAGCTCGATGCGTATAAAATCCATATCGATGGTTTGGATAATATCGAAATCAATTTGGCAGGTTGTTGTCATCCTGTGCATGGCGAACCGATAGCTGGCTACATCACTTTATCGCGTGGCGTTAGCGTGCATAATCGAGGCTGCCCAGAGTACTTACGTCTGGTCGAGCGCGATCCTGAGCGCAAGATAGAAGCCGCTTGGCAAGTACAGACGGGGCGTTATCAGCCTGTTGATATTCATGTCGAAGCATATGACAGACGCGGTTTGCTACGTGATTTGACACAGATAATTGATAAAGAAAACGTCAATATTCGCCAAGTTCAAACGTTAAGTAATGACGACAATATTGCTTTTTTAAAGTTCCATATTGAAGTCTCAGGCTTAGCACATCTATCTAAGCTGCTCGCAAAATTAGAACAGCAACATGGTATTTTACACGCACGCCGTGCAGTCGTGTAAATAAAACCTTAAGCCAGTTGTTGTTTATTCCATAATAGAGTTGTTAAAAAATACTATGCCTGAATTACCTGAAGTAGAAACTACTAAAGCCAGTCTTGCTCCATTATTTGGGCAACAGGTCGTTGATGTTAAAGTATTTCAACCAAAGCTGCGATGGATGATGCCAGATAACTTAGACGAGCTGGTTAATTACACATTGGAGAGTGTCGAGCGCCGAGCAAAGTATTTGATTCTTAATTTTCTGCCAGTAGCTGCACAGAATAACGCTCCCATGTCAGCCAGCAAAGTGGAACCGCGTCAGCTTCTCATTCACTTAGGAATGTCAGGTAGCTTACAGCAGCACAGCTACGGTACTGATAAGCGTAAACATGATCATCTGGTCGTCGTTTTTAACGATACTGCTAATAAAAAATCTCAGCTACACTACTATGATCCAAGACGTTTTGGTTCAGTACTATGGCATGAAGATTACGGTAGTAAACTACTAGATCATCTGGGGCCTGAGCCGCTTTCAAAAGATTTTACCGCAGACTATTTATACAGCTTAATTCAACGTATTGATTTATCTAGTCAAGATAGCAATGGGTCATCGTCAGATAATACTAAAACGAATAAGCGACTAAAACCCATCTCCCGAGCGATTAAATCTGTCATCATGGAACAAGAAGTCGTGGTTGGTGTTGGCAATATCTATGCGACTGAAAGTCTGTATTTATCCGGCATCCACCCTGCCACACCAGCCAATCAAATTTCATACGATCAGATTGTCATTTTAGTGAATCATATTAAAGAAATTTTAAAGAAAGCGATTAAATTAGGCGGTTCGACACTACGAGATTTCACAGTCGCCAGTGGTCAAACTGGTTATTTTCAGCAAACCTTAAATGTGTATGGTAGACAAGGCGAAAGCTGTCTGCATTGCAGCACGACATTAGAAAACATCAAACTTACTGGTAGAGCCAGTGTTTATTGTCCAAACTGTCAGTCATTAAAATAGCTAATACCTAATATCCGCTTACTTGTGCTTCGTTTAGATTAAATAAAGATGATATATGGACAGAGTATTTACTCTAAAAGAATTAAATATTGCCAAAGCTATAACTAGATTGTTCTCATTTTTGTTGCTTATTAGCGCGCATCTTGCTTTAATAGTGCTAGCGCTTACATAAATAGTGCGTATCATTTATTTTTCTGTAATATTTAGCCTAACTATTGTTGCCGCAAGATTCCTGTGTGGAAATAGCAGCAGCCATTAATCATACTATTATGAGTTTCAGGATATCGTTATGACTGTTAAAGCAAAAACTCAACGCACAGTTAAGCAGAGATTTTTTACTGTATTGGCAACTCTAGGATTGGTAGCTGCGACTATTCAGCCTACTTTTGCAGCTATAGAAATTGATGAAACTGATTTTGGTCCTTCATACGAAACGATGGTAGTTGATACGATTGTTGGCAAGCCACTGCAACTTGTAAATGCTGTAGCTGGTACAGCAGCTTATATCGTAAGCCTACCTTTCTCACTTATTGGTGGTAATGCAGATCAAGCACAGCAGAAGCTATTTGTTGAACCTTGGGATGCGATGGGACGCTGTCTAGGCTGTACAGTTGCAGAAGACAACTATTACAAATCTCAAATCGTTGATAATAACGTGGTACGTATCGTTGTCGATCAACCATCAGAGATTCTGATTAACACTAATGATTATGTAGTGGTCACTCCATAACAATTTGCTTTTAATAGGCGCGTTAAATAGTTCACAAAAATGACTGTGACTATTTCATAGGAAAAAGGCTAACGGGAAGTTAGCCTTTTTTGTTATCAACGAATTGATAATTTATTTCGTAATACGGGTATTACTTAATTTGGCACTGATTTCACGTAGCAACTTCACTTCCTCTGATGGCTCTGCTACTGTTTCTTCAATAACCTCCTCTACCTCTTCAGCACGGCGCATTTTATTGACACCTCTAACCATCATAAAGATGATGAAAGCTAAAATTAAGAAGTTAATAAGTACGGTAATAAAACTACCATAAGCCAATACAGGAACGCCTGCTTCTTTGAGTGCATCATAAGTCGTAGCAATACCGTCAGGTGCATCGCCTAAAACTAGGAACATGTTTTCAAAATTAATCTCGCCGCCAAAAATAAAAGCGACAATCGGCATAATAATATCATCTACCAAAGATTTTGTGATGGTAGCAAAAGCCCCGCCGATGATGACACCGACTGCCAAATCCATTACATTACCCTTGACAGCGAACTCTTTGAACTCTGAAACCATACTCATTGTTTTTTCCTCAAAATTTATCTATAAGCAAATAGATATTTATATAATAAGTGTCACATCTAGCTTTCATGTTAATAATTGAATACATTAATGCCACTATTCATTCTGTCTGTATTTTTCCAAGATTACAACACAAAAAAAAGCAGTATAAAGTGAACCACTAATAGCTCACCTTATACTGCTCATTTTTTGAATCACTTAGTGCCAGTAAAACTACTGACACTAAGTGTTTGCGTCAAACATCAATACTATGAATCACTAAGTAACTCACTTATTGATATTAAGCACCTTTTTTACCACGGCCGTGACGTTTACGCTCACTTTCAGTCAAGTAGCGTTTACGAATACGTACCGCTTTTGGTGTTACTTCGACTAGCTCATCGTCTTGAATAAATTCAAGCGCTTGCTCAAGAGTGAACTTCACTGCTGGCGTCAACGTCAATGCTTCGTCAGTACCACTAGCACGTACGTTAGTTAACTGTTTAGCAGTCGTTGGGTTAACAGTCATATCATCGTTACGAGAGTTAAGACCAACAATCATACCTTCATAAACTTCAAGCTGTGGTTCAGCAAACAACTTACCGCGTTTCTGTAGGTTAAATAGAGCAAAACCTAGGCAAGTACCATTTGCCATAGAAACCAATACGCCATTAGAACGACCACCAACATCACCGATCTTCTGTGGACCGTAATGTGAGAAGCTCGAGGTCATAATACCACTACCTGAAGTCAGGGTTAGGAACTCAGAACGGAAACCGATCAAGCCACGCGCTGGTATGGTTGCCTCAATACGCATACGGCCTTTACCGTCCAGCTCCATGTTAGTCATCTCGCCTTTGCGTAGACCAACTTGCTCCATGATAGAACCTTGATGCTCTTCTTCGATATCGAAGACAACGTTTTCATACGGCTCTTGTAGCTTACCATCAACTTCTTTAACGATAACTTCTGGACCAGAAACACCTAGCTCAAAACCTTCACGGCGCATGTTTTCGATAAGTACTGATAAATGAAGCTCACCACGACCTGATACTTTAAATTTGTCAGGAGACTCAGTGTCTTCTACACGTAATGCTACGTTATGAATCAACTCACGCTCAAGACGCTCACGAATGTTACGTGAAGTCACAAACTTACCTTCACGACCAGCAAATGGTGAATTGTTTACTTGGAAGTTCATAGATACTGTAGGTTGATCTACCGTTAGTGCTGGTAGTGCTTCAACGTTGTTAGGATCACAAATAGTATCAGAGATGTTTAACGCATCGATACCTGTGATACAAACGATATCACCGGCTTGTGCATCTTCAACGTCAATACGATCAAGACCATGATAACCCATAATTTTTAGGATACGGCCGTTACGCGTTTTGCCATGCTTATCAATGACAGTCACTGGCGTGTTAAGTTTGACTTTACCACGTTGAATACGACCAATACCGATTACACCAACAAAGCTGTTGTAGTCAAGGCTTGAGATTTGCATACGGAACGGAGCGTCAGCATCAACCTGTGGAGGCTGAACAACATCAACGATAGTTTTGAACAATGGCGTCATATCATCAGCTAAATCATCTGCTTCTAGACCTGCAATACCGTTCAATGCTGAAGCATAAACAACTGGGAAATCAAGCTGCTCATCGTTTGCACCTAGGTTGTCAAACAAATCAAAGATTTGATCCATTACCCAATCAGGACGTGAGCCAGGACGATCGATTTTGTTAATAACAACGATCGGCTTTAGACCTTGTTCGAATGCTTTTTGCGTCACAAAACGAGTCTGAGGCATTGGGCCATCAACAGCGTCAACAACTAAAAGTACGCAGTCAACCATAGACATTACACGCTCAACTTCACCACCGAAATCGGCGTGACCTGGGGTATCAACAATGTTGATACGGTATTCAGTTTCTGAAGTTTTATCTGTCCAGCGGATAGCTGTGTTTTTAGCCAAAATGGTAATACCACGTTCTTGCTCAATATCACCTGAGTCCATTGCACGCTCAGCAATGTTTGCACGGTCGCCAAAAGTACCAGACTGATGTAATAACTTATCAACCAAAGTTGTCTTACCGTGGTCAACGTGGGCAATAATTGCAATGTTACGCAGGTGTTTGATATCGTTCGCCATATAAAATGCTCGTTTCGTCTTAAAAAAATGCAGTAGCAGTAAGCGCTGCTGAATAAACTTTCATCATCAATCAGATAGATATTGAATCTAAGATGACGCAGAAAAGAATGCTATCAAATAAAAAAGTTCAATACAATCAAATATCTATACTGACGAATTCATCATACAGATTGCTATGCTAATGTACATACTGTTAATTTACAGAATGTTTGGGTGGCTAGTATAACATTATTGATTCATAAATTTATGTAATAACTCACTTTTCTCAATACATAAATAAAAAAAAGCCACCCATTGGGTGGCTTTTTTTGTAACTGTATATTTAACTATACGGTTATTTTGCTAATGCTTATTGAACAACCATATCTTTAGTTTGTTCAACAGTCATTGTTTTGTCACCAGTGATGATGGCATAAACACGACGGTTCATAGCACGACCTTCTTCAGTGTCGTTTGAAGCGATTGGGTTGTCATAACCATAGCCTACAGTTGATAGACGGTTTGGAGCAATACCGAATTCGTTAGTTAGCATAGATTTAACGGCAACGGCACGAGCTTCAGATAGACGTTGGTTATAACGTGCTGAAGGACCAGTCTTAGAAGCATGACCTTCTACACGAGCGGTAGAGTTAGGATATTCACGCATCTTCTCTGCTACTTTAGCGATTTCTGGCTTGTACTGGTTTTTGATAGCTGACTTGTCGTTATCAAAGAATACACGTAGTTCCATTTTCAGTTCGTCAGTAATGTCTACTGGTACTGGGCAACCGCGCTCATCAACTACAACATTCATTGGAGTGCCTGGGCATGCATCGATGCTATCAGGTACGCCATCACCGTCAGAATCAAGATCAGCTTCAACAACGACTACTGGAGTGTTGTCAACTACTGGCTCTTGCATAGGTGGTACTGCTACTGTAGGTGCTAAATGGCCACCTAGTACTACTTCTAGACCGGCCAAAGCCAGGCCTTCCCACCAGTTGTTATCAAAGTTATGAATCGCACGAGCTTCACCACGTAAGCTTAGCGCATCATTGATGCGATACATAGCACCTAAACCTAGGTTACCGATAGTGTCTTTAGTTCCACTAACTTTATCACCTGATGAGTCTTTAATCTCAAGTTTAGATTGACCAGCACCAACTAATACATAAGGTTTAAATGCATTATCTGTATAACCAGTAAACTCTTCAGTACCGATTAAGAAGTTACCAGAGATAGTTTCTTGTTCTGCATCAAAGTTATCAGAACCATCTTGGCGAATAGCGTCAGTATCTGACACGCCGTACTCTACTTGAAACTGAGTAGAAGGAGTAAGTTCGATACCTAGTGCTGCACCAGTATAAAGACCATCTTCTTTGTAATAGCTATCACCATTGCCGCTATAATCTTTTAACAAGTCAGCTTGATCGTCATCAGCACCTTCGCTGTAATGATAACCTAGTAATAATGGACTGATAGTAACACCAGCATTAGCTGCTAAAGGAGCCGCTGTTACAGCGAACAGAGCTAGAGCGATTTTATTCAATTTCATGGACTTCCTCCAAAGGATAATTTTAGTGATGCATTAAGCAAAACCGATTCTCAAGACGTACTAAGATAGACATCTCTTACGCATTTTAAGTTACAAAGCAAAACCAATTAAGGAGTAGCTTAGCGATTATTAATTCAGTTTACAACTTTTTTCGTTAACGAGCTACACATTATTACACGATAATGTTGTAACCAAAACACAATAAACCGTCTAAGTTACCCAGAACTAACACACCTTACGCTTCTTATCTTTTACACCTCAGTTTGCGATAGATGAATAGTCCATTGATAGCTATTTTCTTGAAGTATTTTATTACAATTGGAATTTTTTCTCTATTGCTAATGTCGTTCTTTCACTAATTGAAACATTTTTTGACAGTCGCTATATATTACATATATATTGTAAAAAACCAATATTCCTCTGAAAATCAAGTGATTAGGTGTTATATGTGCTTTATATACAGTGGAATAAGAGAAATTTTAAAGAATTTGGACAATTGGTTTGCTTAAAAGATAGTCAACACAAGGATGTGTGATACGTTGTTTTTTACTTGAATGACAAACAGCTATAGGATGTAGCGCATTATGAACTTACTTAGTAAGGTACTGGCCCATTATAAGAGAATAGTCATTTTTACCTTTTGTTTACCTATTTGTAGAAAAGGCAGGTATGGAATTGATAATTTCTTAGCTATTGCATCTAGGTTATTTAATAAACTATTGAAGTTAGTCAGTTATAGGAAATCATCCCTTCAAAATAATAATATTTCAAACGCCAAACAATCAGACGGCTTCACTCTCGTTGAGCTAACTGTGACGACAATGGTATTAGGAATTATTGCAGCTATTGCGGCGCCAAGTATCTTAACGCACTTAGCACGAATGGAAGCCCAAAGGGTCAAGCATCAATTAGAGAACACCTTATCCTTAGCAAAGGCCGAAAGTTATATAAGTCGGCAGGATGTCTTGGTTTGTTTATCGAATGATGCACAGCAGTGCCATAGGAACAGTGATAAAACGCTTCTGCTATTCGTAGATAAAAATAACAACAAGCATTTTGATTCTCAAGTAGATACCTTATTAACTCAGCAATCTTTAGACCTAAAATATAGTACAGTGAAGTTAAGAGTTGGCGGTAGGCGCCACTATACTAAATTTTGGGGTGACAGCGGCAGACCGCGAGGACACTTCGGCCATATAAAATACTGCCCTACCTCTTCTTATAACAAGTCAATGTACCAAATCTCTTTTAACCAATCCGGTATCGTCAAACATAAACTTAACGTAGACCATCCTACGAAATGTAATGGGTAATGGATGCCATATATGCAAAACTATTTATACATGGCCTCTTTCATCATTGTCACAGCGCTCTCCAGTCCTACAAACACCGCATCTGCAATAAGTGCGTGACCAATATTTAACTCATATATACCATCAATCTTTGCAATGGAATTAACATTGTCACACGTTAAGCCATGACCCGCGTTAACAAGCAATTTATCGTCTAGGCTCTGTGCTGTAGCTACTGCTTGTTCAAGTCTTTTAAGTTCAGCCAACTGTACGTCAGTATCATTTGCTAAGCCTGCTTCGGCATAAGCACCAGTATGCAACTCTATTGCGTCTGCACCACACTCTATCGCGGCTGCAATCTGCTTGTCATCAGGATCAATAAACAAAGAAACCTTAATATTATAATCTTGCAGTTTATAAACATACTCTTTTAGAGACGTGACTTGCCCTGCAACATCAAGACCACCTTCTGTCGTTAACTCTGCCCGCTTTTCAGGTACTAGACATACCCAAAAAGGTTTAACTTCGCAGGCAATTGCAAGCATCTCATCCGTTGCTGCCATCTCTAGATTCATTCTCGTCGACAACTGCCCCGCCATTTCATAAACATCTGCATCTTGTATATGACGACGATCTTCACGTAAATGTATAGTGATACCATCTGCTCCTGCCTTTTCGCACAATAATGCAGCAGCCAAAGGACTTGGATAACTCACACCGCGCGCTTGACGCAATGTTGCCACGTGATCAATATTCACGCCTAACAAAGGTTTTTTTGAATTGTTTTCAGATGAGGTAGATACAGAGATACTCATAAAAAATCCTTTGGGCAATTAAGCCTAACTTATATAGTTGATACTACGATGATATTTGAGAATGCAGTTATTGATAACGCTGCTGTTGCTGCCATAACAGACGGCTTTGTAGCGGCTGATAATCAAGCAAATGATCAATAAGATGTCTATGTAGCTTTGACCAATGGCTCAGCGTCTGCTCAGTAATACCTAAACGTGCCATTTCTATGATATCCGCACCCTTAAAAACAGTCTGTCCAGACTCACTGGCTAAATGCTCAGACTCTTCATTATGTACTAATATAGGGAGCAAACCTATGTCCGGTAAAAAGCGGTAAGTATAATCAGACTCGATGGGGTCCTCAATGTTGTCATGCGTTAACGTTAAAGTGAATCCTAACTCGGTAAATAGATATTGCTCAAACTGACGTAGACAGAGACGAAGCTCGCTATTACTTAAGGGCTGCTTGAGTTGTTGTAGACTGATTTGATAATGCTGCCACAGTACTGGCATTGGATCTTCAGTAGGTAATAGCCGCCACAGAATCTCGTTTATATATAGTGCAGCATACTGATGTTGGCCGCTGATATTGGCGTAAGGTACGGCTTCTAAGACAGCAGATGTACTATCTTTTTGAACACTGTCTTTTTGAGCGCTATCAGCTTGAGTATTATCTTGCGAAGCAATATTAATTTGACTAAAGGTTTTTAGATCACGTTTACCAGTAGCAAAAAGCTGTAAAGGCATAAATAGCGGCGCGCCTTTTTTCCCAACACCATGTATCACACCATGTTGTTGAGAAAAAAGATAATACAAAGCGCGTTTTTCCTGATAAGGACGCTGATGCAACAAATACCCGACGAGCGCTTCATTACGCATTTTTTATTACCTAAATAGCTAAAAGGCAGGCAGTATTTTTGAAGCGTTCGTTTTTAACCGCTATCAATAACCCAAACTGGTCAACGCACGCTCGTCATCGGACCAACCACGTTTCACTTTGACCCACAGCGTTAACATTATTTTTTTACCGAATAACTGCTCCATATCTTTACGAGCATCCATACCAACTTGTTTGATACGCTGGCCTTTATCACCGATAACGATGGCTTTTTGACCACCACGTTCAACATAGATAGTCGCATCGATGAAAGTACAAGCTTTGCGTGGACGCCCTGTTTTTGGATCAGTATGTGCAGGTTCGTCTTTAAACTCATCAATCTGTACCGTTAAATCATAGGGTACTTCATCGCCTGCACTACGCATGATTTTTTCGCGAATAATTTCACTGGCCAAAAATCGCTCAGAGCGATCAGTGATTTGCTCTGTATCATAAATAGGCGCAGCAACTGGTAAATGTGAGGCAATCACTTCTTGCAAACGATCTAAGTTCTGATTTTTTAGTGCAGATACAGGAACGATATCAGCAAAATCGAAACTATCGTTAAAAGTTTCGATAAGTGGTAGCACGCTGCCTTTATCTTTTAGAGTATCTGACTTATTGATAACCAATACGACTGTTAGATTGGTCTCACCGAGCTTCTGCAAGGTCAATAAATCATCGTCACGCCATTGATCTGAATCAACAACAAACAATACTAAGTCTACATCTACTAACGCCGATACTGCCGCTTTATTCATACGTTCATTGATAGCACGTACTTCGTTACGGTGAATACCTGGTGTATCAACAAACACCGCTTGCATTTCATGGTTTGACAAAATGCCATGAATACGATGACGGGTAGTTTGCGGTTTACGTGAGGTGATAGACAGCTTTTGACCTAATAAGTGGTTCATCAAAGTTGACTTGCCCACATTTGGACGTCCAACAATGGCCACATAACCTGCTCTAAAATCATCAGCCATACGTGCGTTGCCACTTGGCGCAAAAAATTCTTCAATAGCCATATCATTGTCTAATGCAATACCTTCTGCATCAATACCATGAGTCTCTTCAGTAACTTCGATATTATTTTGGCTTAAATCAATATCTGTGTTTTCACCCAAATTCTGGGTGCTGTCTTCATTGTTTGATGGCAAATCAGTATGATTGCTCATAAATTAATCCTATAGGGTTTGTGACTAGCCGAACAGTCTTTAATGGTAAATTTATTTAGTCATCATTAAAAACGGGCTAGAAACATTTAAAGTTTTAAAATAAATAATATGTGAGGTAATTTTAATATATGTTTTGCAAGCTATAAACCAATCTAAGCTAATACTCTGCATCTAAAAATGCATTAATAGACATAGGCTATACACGTTTTTTGGCAGATCCTGGCAATTTATACCCCACTCTCAACTTCGAAAGTGATTGAAAAAAGAAGAGCACCTCACTAATCTATTGTTTTCGACCAAGAATACA
>NZ_JADQAN010000018.1:0-65103 GCF_022129425.1 Psychrobacter sp. Ps1
GTCATCGTCAGCTCTCTATTCTAGATAAAGCCCCCTTCGCTAACGCGTTGGGGGCTTTTCTTTGTCAGCAGTTTGGTAATAATTCTTAGATTAACAGCCGCCAATCTCATTCAGTAAAATAATTATATTTGGTGCCAGTGCTCGATGTCAGAAAGTTTAGCGCTAGATATTTCGGTCAAAACTCAAACCTTCCTACTTACCAATTTGATGTGATACTATTTATTCACTTCTAGAATCTACTATCTGTCATTTATTTTGGAGCACATTATGGGCGTTTCACTCTACTATACTGCTGAACGTTCTACTCTTTTGACTCAACAGGAGCAAGAAAAGATTGCGTCAATAGTCGATGACTATAATGAAAATTTTGAGCATGCAGATGATGCGGAGACTTTTGATCTCTATGCATATGATGACAGTGAGTCAGAGGTCATATTAGCAGGAGCTACAAAGCTGCCTGCTAGTATGGATGTAGAAAATCTTATGTATACCCTAGAACATTGGCTACAATGTTTGACTCAGATTCGCCTTGCGATAACTGATGCAGAATGGCATGTACATTTAGACGATAACGATGCTGTGTGGGTAAATGATAAGTGGCAGATGGAAGAGTAGCGCTTTATTACTATTATTATTTGTATAACTGCCTAGAGCAGCTTCTATAAGCTCATAAAATATTTACACAAAAAAGCTCTCAACTGGATAACAGGCTGAGAGCTTTTTTATGAGAAATTATTTTAGTCTGCTTAATTTTTACTATTATCTATATAGACAATTCAAGTATCAGAAATATATCTATAATATGAATATACCCTTCATAATCTGCTCAAAATGATTTGACTTCTATCATTATAGCTGCTAATTTTAAACTGTACTTTTATTACAGGTATGTAAAAAATATATCTAAACCTTGTAGCCAATTTAATCTAGGATGAGTCAAATTGTCTGCTCGTAATACCTTACTCTTATTCTCATAATTATCAAAAGGAATTGATAATGAAGTTAGCTCCTCTTTTTTCAATTGGTGCTTTAGCCGCTATTAGCCTTCTTGGCTGTTCTAACCAGTCTGCTGATACGACTGATGGTTCATCAGCTACTTCTCAAGAAACTACCGTACTAAGGTTTTCACATTTTTGGCCAGCAACCTCATCTATCAGTAAAGAAGTCTTCGAGCCTTGGGCAAAACAGATAGAAACAGATTCTGACGGCCGTCTAAAAGTTGAGCTGTATCCATCAGCGGGTCTTGCTAAAGCAGACGTTACTTATGAATCTGCTGCCAAAGGTACGATCGATATCGGTTCACAAGCGCATGGTTATACCAACGGTCGCTTTCCTTTGACTCAGATCACTGAACTTCCAGGTTTATCAAATTCAGCAACCCAAATGGGCTGTATGCTACAGACCTTATATGATGACGGTACTTTAGCAGGTGAATACGAAGACTCACATTTATTATTTATGTACGGGGCTGGACCTGGGGCGCTTCATACAACTGATAAGCTAATTCGAACACCTGAAGACATGAAAGGTATGCGTATTCGCCGTCCTTCAGCTGTTGCTGGTGATATTATTGAAAGCGCTGGTGCTTCGCCAGTAGGTTTACCTGCTAATGATATGTATACCTCGTTACAGCGCGGCGTTGTTGATGGTTTGAGTTTCCCTTGGGAAGCAGTAACAGCATTTAAAATTGATGAGATTACCAAGTATCATACCAATATTCCTTTCTATAGCTCAGCGCTTATGGTCACGATGAATAAGGACAAATATGACAACTTACCTGATGATCTAAAACAAGTTTTGGATAAAAACTCAGGGATGGCATTAGCTAATAAGGTCGGTGAAGTGTTTGATAAACATGACCAAATGGCAATTCAAGCTGCTAAAGATAAAGGTGATGAAATTATCGAAATTCCTGATCCATTAAATGATCCAGACTGGAAAGGGCCACTTGAAAGAGGAACACAAAAATATCTAAAGGATGTTAATGCTTTGGGGTTGGATGCTGATAGTGTCTATGAAAAAGCAAAAGCTGCCAGTGCTGCCTGTAAGGTTTAACCTATTGGAGGTGTCACATGGCATTTTTAGTCAAGCTCAGCGTCTTAATCTCTAGATTATGCCAATTTATCGGTGGGATCAGTCTCATCATCATCGTACTAACCACCATGCTCGACGTCAGCGCGCGCTACATATTCAAACTCACCGGTGGTGAGTTTGGCTTTACCGTCAAAGGCAGTGTAGAGATCGTCTCCTACTTCATGCTATTTGCATTACTAGCTGCCTTTGCTGCCTTCGTTGAACGCTCACAAATCATCGTCGACGTCTTCACCCAGAAAATGCCCCAATCTATAAAGGGCTACCTCATGGCTATCTTTATGCTGGGCTTCTTCGTCATCGGCATCGTCTTCTCATGGGGACTCTACGAGAGCGCCATTGACGCTATGGAGTTTGGGAAAGTTACCCAAGACTTAAGACTCTCTATGATGCCTATCTACCTGATCAGTGCCTTGTTAAGTGCTTTTCTAGCCATACGCTCATTGATCGAATCTATTAACATATTTAAGACAGGCGAATTCTTTGACGCCGAGGAGACAGGCGCATGAGTCCAGAAATTATCGGTGCGATTGGCCTAGTTGTCATGATCCTGCTTGTCGTCTTACGCGTACCCGTCGCACTTGCCATGTTAGGGGTGGGCTTAGTCGGTTTTGGTGCGGTCACCGCGCTTAGTGGTGCTCTGCAAATGCTCAAAGACATCCCAGTTGATGTCTTAGCAAAGTATGACTTTAGTGCCATTCCCTTATTTATTCTGATGGGCGTGTTTGCAACTCACTCCGGCATGGCAGGTAAACTCTTTGAAGCCACCCGAACTATATTTGGCGGGGTGAGGGGGAGTCTTGGTATTGCAGGTATCGGTTCATCCGGTATCTTTGCCTCTATCTCAGGCTCATCACTCGCCACTGCCTCCACCATGACCAAAGTGGCGTTACCGCAAATGGAGAAGTACGGCTATCAGCCAGGCTTTGCCTGCGGTATTTTAGCTGCTGGTGGTACGCTTGGTATTATGATTCCGCCCAGTATTGCGCTACTGGTCTATGCCATCTTAACCCAGCAGTCAGTAGGTGACATGTTCATCGCTGGGTTCCTACCGGGTATGCTCGGTATGGTGATGTACTCACTTACCGTCATGGTGATGGTACGCTGGAAACCACATTTAGCAAAACGTGGTGAGAAAACCACGTGGAAAGCCAAGCTACTGTCACTAACGGGTCTGATACCATTTAGCTTTATCTTTATTGTGATTATTGCCGGTATCTTCTTTGGGTTATTTACTCCAACAGAAGGCGCCGCAGTAGGAGCGTTTGTCTCATGGGCTTATGCCTTTGCTAAAGGCATGCGTCTAGATGGTCTTAAGCAGTCATTGATTGAGACGCTAGCACTCTCTGCAGTGGTGTTCTTTATGCTATTGGGTGCAGAGGCATTGGGGTATTTTATCTCAGTCTCACGCTTGTCTTATACGCTGGCATCTTGGATCGGTGGGTTGGCGGTCAGTCCAATGATTGTGCTGATCTGTATCCTGTTCATGTACTTCCTATTAGGACTGTTCATGGATGCGTTAGCAATGCTAGTAATCACCATTCCCGTGGTATATCCAATCATTCTAGCGTTAGGGTTTGATCCAGTCTGGTTTGGCATCATTGCGGTATTGACGGTGGAGCTTGGTTTGATTACGCCGCCGATGGGGATGAATATCTTTGTGATTAAGGCGATGGCACCGCACATTAAGCTGAGTGATATGTTCCGCGGGGTGGCTCCATTCATTGTCTCTGATGTAATCCGTTTGGTTATCTTGGTGATGTTCCCTGCCATCTCGCTTGTGCTGTTGGGGTAGCGGAATATAAACTGAAACTTAAACCATAGCTTATAAGTTATTGTATGAAGCCATATTGCTTACGCAGCAGTGTGGCTTTTTTAGTGTCTGATATTTTGACTAAGAATTAAGAGAAGGATATTTTAGAAACTCACAATCTATGACACTGCGTGATGGTAACTTTTCTTAGTGTTATAAAGGCTTATGAATGTAGTAAACTGGTTTTCATTCATTTTCCTATATAACTTTATAAGTAGAGATAGTCATGGCTGTCGATTTTAGTAATACGCTCATCGTCGCAATTTCTGCGACGGCACTTTTTGATTTGACTGAATCAGAAAACTATTTGCTAAAGCTGCTAGAGCAACGACCTACAAATGCTATAAAAGAGTTTAGGGAGTACATGACCGAGCGTGAAAATGATCCCTTGAATATCGGTGCAGGTTATCCGCTGATTAAAGCGTTACTAAACCTAAATAAGTATTCTGATAATAGTGATGGACGAGATTCAGACATTGAAACACCATTGGTCGAAGTCGTGATTGTCTCAAAAAGCAGCCCAGACACTGGTATTCAGGTGCTTAATGCAATTCTAGAACATGATATCAATATCTCCCGTTCTGCTTTTATTTCAGGTAGCCCTGTTGCGCCTTATATCAAAGACTTTAATGTTGATCTGTTCTTGACCACCAATCGCGACGATGCCCAGCAAGTTGCGGATGCCAATATCTGTGCCTGTGCCATACTAGACGCTACGCCTGTGAATACTTATGAGCTGGATACTGAGCAGCTGCGTATTGCCTTTGATGGGGATGCAGTGCTTTTTGATGATTCAGGTGAACTGCTATACAAACAAAAAGGGCTGCGAGCCTTTCATGATCGTGAAGTACAAATGCGTGATTTGCCGATTGAAAAAGGCCCTTATGCTGAATTGTTAATTAAATTGTCAAATCTGCAAGAGCGCCTACCTGCTGGTCTAAAATACTCACCAATAAAAATTGCGCTGGTGACCGCGCGCAATGCACCAGCTGACTTGCGTGCTATTAAGACATTGCGAGAGTGGGGAGTGAATGTTGATATGGCGTTTTTTTTGGGAGGATTAGAGAAAACAGCAGTACTCAGAACATTTGCGCCGCATATCTTCTTTGATGATTCAATCAAGCACATTGATGCAGCACGTCGGTTTATTCCTACGGCCTTGGTTCCGTATCATTCGACGTCATTATTGCATGGTGACAACTATCTCACTGTTGATGAAGATGCATCACTGTTGTCGTTCAAACCTGCTGTGCACCCACTATTTGCTGTAAATCATTAAGTAGGCATAAAAAATCTAGGTAATAAGGATAGGATGGTATATGAATTGGCAGCAATTGCTTAATTTGATTGTAGTACGAATAAAGCAGGTCATTGGGCTGTATGCTTTTGTGCTTATACCGATGTGGGGCATGTTTTTTCTAAATGAAGTGGCCCTATTTGGTATGTGGAACATCTTTGGCATCGTACCGCGTGCTTTAGATGTGGGTAGTATTATAGGGGTGTTTGCTTCATGGACCATGCATGGCAATTTGTCACATTTGACTGGCAATACGGTGACGCTATTACAGATTTTGTTTTTGTTTGGACTGTTTGAGAAGAATGCTTATAGCACGGTGATTAAACTGGTGGTTGCCTCGGGACTGGTCACTTGGGTTATAGGGTCGCCATCTTCTATTCATATTGGCGCATCAGGACTTTGTTTTGCAATGTTAGGTTATATGATAGGCGGGGCTATATTTGCGCGGCGCTGGGGTTATCTGATTGCTTGTATTGTTATGGGAACTGGCTATTGGCTGACCATTAAGCAAGGATTGATGCCGCAACAAGGTATCTCATTTGCGGCACATTTTGGTGGCTTGTGCGCTGGGCTACTCCTAGGAGCTAATTCAAAGCATACTTATTCAGCCGCTTCTCAACGCTATTAAAAGCAACTGGATGTCAGTATTTAATGAACCAGCATAATCATAACCGTACTAAGCGTTATAGGATCAGACGATTTCATCAGTACAGATTTTGATAAATAAAGGATCGTCTGTAGTCAGCTCTCGCCACGCAGTGGTCTGTTTAACATGTTCATTCACCGTCAGTGTGTTACCTTTTTCTGGTATTACGTAGTCTGCTCGGGCAGGTGTAGTGCAATCTATTACCTGTAAAATCTTCTGCACGCTTCTGCGTCTTTCAAACAAATACAAATTAACTAAATGCATATCTGGATTGTCAGCATGCATGCTAGCATTGCCCGTATCTGCCGCAATAAAGCGCAAGACTTGTGGTTTAACATAAGACCATGGGCGAAACCATTCCGTGCTTTCTGCTGTTTTGACAACTTCTACGCCTTCTGGCAGATCTCGCACTTGTTGACCATACCAGCTGTATTCCTGGTTTATCTGAAATGCAAACATCCCAATAGCAGCAAATAAGGGAATCAGCCATTTAGGTGCACGTTTGCCTGCCAGTTTGCTGAGGTGAGTTATGATAAGTGCTAGTCCAGCCATACCAAATGCGGCAGCGATGGTAGCGATAAACTCAAAAAGCATAAAATATTCCTTAATGCGTTAGATGTGTCTAATTGAACCTATTAGATAAAGTAAAAATCTAAAATTTAGTTATTATAGCTATAGGATAAAAAAATCACCCACAAGCAGCTACTGCCTGTGAGTGATATATAGTAACAGAAGATATATCCTCAGTTGTGAGCTTAGTGGTCGACTGCACCGCCAGCGCCACGTGGAGAACGTACGCTCTCAACCAGCTCCTGAATATGTGCTGGTGGTGGCGCAGTAGCATAAGATACAGCGAATGCTACGATGAAGTTAAGCAATGCACCAACTGCACCAAATGATAGTGGTGAGATACCAAATAACCAGTACTCTTCAGTATCAGGGAAGTTCGCTGTACCACTGATGAAGAACCAACCTTTGAACATAAAGATATAGACAAGAACGACTATTAAACCAGTCAACATACCAGCGATAGCGCCAAGATTGTTGATGCGTTTAGAGAAAATACCCATCATTAACACAGGGAACAATGAAGAGGCAGCAATACCGAAGGCCAGTGCTACGACCTGTGCGGCAAACCCTGGCGGATTCATACCTAAGTAAGTTGCTACTACAATCGCCACACCCATAGTGATACGAGCATATTTTAGCTCTTGTTTATCAGTGATATCTGGGTTTAAGTTACGTTTGATTAAGTCATGACTGATGGCTGATGAAATTGCGAGCAGTAGGCCTGCAGCGGTTGATAGTGCTGCTGCCAAACCACCTGCAGCAATCAGACCAATAACCCATGGTGGAAGCTGTGCAATTTCTGGATTCGCTAGAACTAAGATATCAGCGTTAACATCAAGCTCGTTACCTGCCCATCCAGCGTTAGCAAAACGACCATCAAGCTCTGCATCATGTGCAATACGAGCGGTTTCTACCGCTGCAGTTGCTGCAGCAACATCGCCACCGTCAGTTTGAGCAGTATTGAGGGCGATCTGAGCAGCACCTAACCCACTATCACTGTACAACTGAATACGACCATCATTGTTTAGATCGTTATACTTGATAAGACCTGTTTCTTCCCATGTCATCATCCAGTCTGGACGTTGATCATATTCTAGAGGCGCTTCTGCAACCCCTTGTGGGTAAACGGTGTCAATTAGGTTTAGACGAGCCATAGCACCTACTGCTGGAGCAGTAAAGTATAGTAGCGAGATAAATACCAGTGTCCAACCTGCTGTCCAACGTGCATCAGCCACTTTAGGTACAGTGAAAAAACGAATGATAACGTGTGGTAGACCTGCTGTACCGATCATTAGCGTCAAGGTAAATAGCACCATGTTTAGCTTGTTAGGAACATCAGCCGTATAAGAGGCAAATCCTAAGTCAGTCACAACTTGGTTAAGCTTAGTCAAAATAGGGACACCTGACTCGACATGGTTTGAAAACAAACCAAGGCCTGGAATCGGGTTACCGGTCAACTCAAGTGAAATAAAGACAGCAGGAATAGTATAGGCAATCATCAGAACCACATACTGTGCAACCTGCGTATAGGTAATCCCTTTCATACCACCAAGTACGGCATAGAAGAAGACAACAATAGCCGCAATGATAAGACCAGTACTACTCTCAACTTCTAAGAAGCGCGAGAATGCAACACCAGCACCGGTCATCTGACCGATAACGTAAGTGGTCGATGCGGTAATCAAACAGACCACAGCAATCATAGCAGCCGTTTTTGAGTAAAAACGATCGCCGATAAAATCAGGAACCGTGAACTTACCGAACTTACGTAAATAAGGCGCTAAAAGCATCGCTAGCAGAACGTAACCGCCAGTCCAACCCATCAAATAGGTAGAAGCGCCATAACCACTAGCAGCAATAAGACCTGCCATTGAGATAAATGACGCCGCACTCATCCAGTCAGCAGCTGTTGCCATACCGTTAACGACCGGATGGACACCACCACCAGCAACATAAAATTCACTGGTTGAACCAGCACGAGCCCAAATCGCGATACCGAAATAGAGAGCGAAGGATAGACCCACAAAAATAAGATTAATTACAAATTGACTCATGGGGCTATTCCTCGTCTACGCCATATTGTTTGTCTAACTTATTCATACGCCAAGCGTAAAAGAAAATTAGGATGATAAATATACCAATGGATCCTTGCTGAGCAAACCAAAAGCCCAGATCAGTACCACCGATTTTGATACCAGCTAACAATGGACGAAACAAGATACCAAAGCCATATGAGCATAGCGCCCAAACAACCAAGCTGCCGAGAATGAGACGAATATTGGCGCGCCAATATCCAGATGGATCGTTGTGGTTTTCCATAGGACAACTCCTTTTGTCTTACCTAAAAAATATCAACCATATAAAAAGAACTGCGATTATTTCTTACCACGAAAAGTATAAAAAATAGTCAGGTACTGCTTTATATAGTGAAAACGATGATGCGTGATAGTACGTTTAATGCTCGGTAATTCTCTACTTCAAATAAAAGTAGTTAACTATTTAAGCATCGTATTGACCTAAACCATCGAATGGCAAAAATAACGTTTCTTGAGGAAGACAGAAGGGTGGACTATCCAGTGTCTTTTTAACAATCTCGTCTTCCTGACAAGAGTTTTAATCTTTTTAACACGCTAACCTGTTGTGCTTCTTGTACTGATTAATAGCCTCGATAACCATAAAACAGTCTAAACGGATATAGAATTTATATTAGCACGGTTTAATAAAGATAATTGCAAACTACTACGCATAAATAATAAGTAAATTACTAAAAATTAGTTTGCTAAATATTTATTAAAGAACCTAACGTTACGGCAACCGAGTAATTTATACGATTAAATTATCACTTAATCTATTCTATATAAGATGAAACATAAGCATTATTTATTTTAAAAATAACTATATAAAGTCGATAAGTAAACGTGATGGTCGCATGTCGCTCAATATCTATATCATGCACGTGTCTTTTTGGTATCAGGTATTTTGCACAGAGGCTTATATAGTCCATGGCAATCAAAATATGATATCGATATGAAATTTAAGTAACGCGTATAAAGAATGAATAAGGAGCCCATATGAACGAAGGGATAGTAGGTTGGTTTAATAACATCGTAAATTATGGTGTCGGTATTATCTGGGGTAACAACGATTGGCTGATTGCTAGTAACCCTTGGTATGGATTACTGATGTTCTTACTAATTGGTGCGGGTCTTTACTTCACCGTCGTGACACGTTTTATTCAGTTTCGTCATTTTGGTCATATGTGGAAGTTGCTACGCGTGTCCAACCAAGGACGCAAAGATGGTGGTATTAGCTCATTTGAAGCATTGATGACGTCGCTGGCCGCGCGTGTTGGTACTGGTAACTTGGCAGGTGTGGCAATTGCCATCTATTTGGGTGGACCAGGTGCTGTATTCTGGATGTGGATGACGGCACTGGTCGGTATGTCGACCAGCTTTATCGAGTCAACCTTAGCACAGGCATATAAAGTACCGCACAACGATAATGTGTACCGCGGTGGCCCTGCTTATTACATCGAAAAAGGTCTAGGCAAGCGCTGGCTTGCCGTGTTTTTCTCATTATGTTTGTTAGTGGCCTTTGGTTTGGCATTTAATGGCGTACAATCCAATACCATCGCTCAAGCGACCAACGAAGCCTTTGGTGTGCCAACGTGGATGACAGGTTTGGTATTGGTAGTACTGGTAGCGCCAGTGGTATTCGGTGGTTTACGCTCAGTAGCTCGTATCGCAGGTAAAATCGTACCAGTGATGGCTATCTTGTACATCTTGCTAGCGCTATTCATTATCGTGACTAATTTCAGTCAATTCCCAGCAGCGATCGCGTTGATTGTAAAATCAGCATTTGGCTTTGAGCAGGCAGCAGGCGGTGTCATCGGTTATGGTATTGCGCAGGCAATGATTAACGGTATCAAACGTGGCTTGTTTTCTAACGAAGCAGGTATGGGTTCAGCGCCGAATGCTGCAGCAACGGCAAAGAGTCATCCTGATCATCCAGCAGTGCAAGGTTTTATGCAGATGCTAGGTGTATTTATGGATACCCTTATCATTTGTACCGCGACGGCGTCGATCATTATCTTGTCTGGCGTGGTCGACCCTAATGTCGAGCAAGAAGGTATTCAGTTAACCCAGCTAGCCTTATCACAGTATGTGGGTGACCTAGGTGTGGTGTTCGTGGCGATTGCGATTTTCTTCTTCTCATTTACGTCTATCATCGCCAACTATAGCTACGGTGAGTCAAATCTTGAATTTATCTCTGGTGCCAAAAACGCCAAAGTAATGATTATGGTTTTCCGCTTCCTAGTGTTAGGTATGGTATTTATTGGGTCTGTTGCTAGCCTACCTGCTATATGGAACTTCGCTGACTTGTCTATGGGTCTGATGGCCTTGGTCAACTTAGTCACAATTTTGCTCTTGTCTCCTGTAGCGCTAAGAATACTACGTGACTATGAGCGTCAGGTAAAAGAGGGTAAAACAGGTGATCAGATTAAGTTTGATCCTGATAACTTTGTAAAACTCAGAGATGAAGCCAACCGTGATGCTTGGACAGATTAAGCAGCATTAATTGGTAAAAATAGCTTGTTCTAAGCATTAAAAAACCGCCTTTCTCTTCTTAAGAGAAAGGCGGTTTTTATTGGAGCACAGTTTTAATGATATTAACTGTACCAGATTAAATCAGAATTATCCTGATTTACATGTTTGGGTAGTTAGGACCACCGCCACCTTCTGGCGTTACCCAAGTGATGTTCTGTGAAGGGTCTTTAATATCACAGGTCTTACAATGCACGCAGTTCTGCGCATTGATGACAAACTTAGCGCCTTCAGCGTCTTTGACCACTTCATACACACCCGCTGGGCAGTATAAACGTGCAGGCTCAGCGTACAACGGTAAGTTGATTGAGATAGGTACCGTTGGATCAGTAAGTTTTAGATGCGTTGGCTGATCTTCTGCATGGTTGGTGTTAGAGATAAATACTGACGATAACTTGTCAAATACCAGCTTACCATCAGGCTTAAGATAAGTTGGTTGATAAGCATGATTAGCACGCTCCAACTGATCGTAATCTGGGATATTGTCATGCAAAGTGAATGGCATTTTACCTTTTAACAAGTTGTGCTCGATAAAGGTGAAAGCGCCGCCCATGAACAGACCCATACGGTGAATCGCAGGTGAGAAGTTGCGCGACTCATAGTTATCTTGATACAACCATGACTCTTTATACATTGTGCTATAAGCAACCACTTCATCATGCTGGCGTTCAGCTTGCAGCGCCTCAAAGATAGCTTCGGCTGCGAGCATGCCTGACTTCATTGAGGTATGTGTACCTTTGATTTTTGCTGGGTTTAAGAAACCAGCATCATCACCTACCAACACGCCACCTGGGAAGGTGAACTTCGGTAGTGAGTTTAGACCACCTTTGGTCAACGCACGTGCGCCGTAAGAAATACGCTTACCGCCTTCTAAAACGTTTTTGATAACAGGATGTGTTTTTAAGCGCTGCATTTCATCAAATGGAGACACGTAAGGGTTGTGGTAAGACAGATCTGCTACAAGACCAAAGCTTACTTGGTTGTTTTCATCAAAGTATAACCACCAGCCACCAGTAGAGCCAGTTTCAGTTAATGGCCAACCAAGACCATGCATGACAACGCCTTGCTCATGCTTTTCAGGCTCAACTTCCCATAGCTCTTTTAGACCGATACCATAATGCTGAGGATCAGAATCTTTATCTAGATCAAAACGGCTGATTAAGCGTTTGCCTAAATGCCCACGGCTACCTTCGGCAAAAATAGTATATTTGGCAAGGAGCTCATAACCAGGCTCAAAACTTGGCTTGGCTTCACCATTGGCGGCCACACCCATATCACCCGTTAACACACCTCTGACCGAACCGTCGTCGTTGTATAAGATGTCATCGGCAGGGAAGCCTGGGAACATCATAACTTCAAGCTCTTCTGCCTGTACGGCTAACCAACGAACGACATTACCTAGCGAGACAATATAGTTGCCATCGTTGTGCATTGGACCTGGAATTAAAGAGTCAGGCACTTTAGTTGAGCGTGTGGCAGAGTTTAGATAATAAAAACGATCTTCTGTCGCTGGCACGTTAAGCGGTGCGCCTTTTTCTTTCCAGTCAGGAATCAGCTCATTTAGAGCGCGTGGCTCGATGACTGCACCAGACAACGTATGGGCACCAAACTCAGAGCCTTTTTCGACCACACAAACCATAAACTCATCATTACCAGCTTCAATAGCGAGCTGACGCAAACGTATGGCAGCAGACAGACCTGCAGGTCCACCGCCAACAATGATGACATCGAACTCCATTGATTCGCGTTCGACTTCAGGTTCCGCGGAAACTGGCGCTACGACTGGTTCTACTTTATCTAGCGTTGCGGTCTCTGTCGCTACTGGTGCGTCAGCATTCACAGTATTACCATCAATAACTGGCGTTTGATTGTCTTGCTCTTGCATACCTACTCCTAAACTTTTAGTGGCTTATCTCAGGGCATCATTAGCTTAACAACTGAATAATAGACTTGCGGCGCTAACGTCACTCAGACATATGGCTGCCCGATAAAACTGTCTTTGCGGCATCAATTGACCCGTCATGGTTAATACCAATTTATCTAAGAATATCAACGCATAACGTAAGATGTGTCATCAATACAACACCCACTTGACCATTTCAATAAAAAATCGTTACTCATTATAAAAGAAAAGTCCTACAAACACGATACGCATTTATGAGTATCGATGCTAAGGTAATGTTAAGAAAATGAGGTTGTTATAACGATAAAGTTTCATCATACCTGAAACAAAAATTTATAGTAATAATAGATAAGCCAAACTTTGAATACTAAATAAAGGGATTAATAATGAATAACGACAATAATAGTGTTGAAGGCAGTCATAAAAAATTAATAGAAGCCCCAACCAGTAAGCCTTCTAGCCTAGGCAGCTTAGATAATTTGGATGCACTAAGCCAGTATATTAAGTCTACGAAAGGCACTCGCGAAGGGCGTGCAATACCACCGCTTGAAAAATGGCATCCTAAAGATATTGCTGATATGGATTTGACTATCAAAGCAAACGGAGAGTGGTGGCATGAAGGCGGTCAAATGACCCGTGAGTCATTGGTCAGTTTATTTGCGACTATTTTGTGGAAAGAAGAAAATAATGGTGTTATCGAATACTTTTTGAAAACCCCAGTACAAAAAATCCGTATTCAAGTAGAAGATGCACCACTGTTGATTAACGATGTTGGTATCGTGCAGGAAGATGACATGAGCTGGTTAGAGTTCACGACGACGACCGGTGATGTGGTACGCTTGGATAATGAGCATCCTATTATATTAAAAGCGTATAATTCTAATAAGAGCGATTCTAATGAAAGCGACTTTAATAACAGCGACTTCAATAACAGTAATCAAGCGAATCAAGCGAATCAAGTGAGTACAGCTGACGATGTTGCAGATTCTCAGGAATCAGCGTCTACAGAACAGGTACGCCCTTACATGACGGTCAGAAATGGATTGACTGCGCTTATCGGCCGTAATACTTTTTATCACCTGACTGAAATTGGAGCGTTATCAGAAGAAAATGGCAAGACGATATTGACGCTACAGAGTGGTGGCCAGTCTTATTCATTATCGATGCCTACTGATTAAGTATTATGTTTATCTATTAATTGCTGCATGCCGATGAGTGCTATAATTTTATAATGTCGCCTGATTCTGTTAGTTTAAACAATCATTATCGTATAAAGGTAGTCGATAGAGAGCTGACTTAGAGTAACGCCATACACGCAATATATATAGCGCATTTAATGGGGTAATGAGATTGATGAATAATATGATAATGGCATTAGCATAAAGATGGATATCAAAAACCAGACAGTCGGAAAGCTCAGACCATGTGTCGATATATCTGTTGACCAAAGTCTCAAAGCTATGGATCTAGTAGATGTCAATAAACATGCTGGTAACACAGTTGTAAGCGATAAAAACCGTAGCGCGCCCATTGGCGTGTTTGATTCTGGTGTTGGCGGTTTGTCTGTTTATTTGCATTTAGCACAGCAGCTGCCTACTGAGCGTTATGTATATTATGCCGATACGCTAAATGTACCTTATGGTAATCGTGACAGCGAAGATATTGAAGCGCTAACGCTAAAGGCCGTAGAGTGGTTACATCAGCAAGGCTGTAAGATAATAGTTATTGCTTGCAACAGTGCCTCGGCATATGCGCTAGATACCGCCCGACGTTGCTATCCACATATACCTATTGTGGGTCTTGTCCCTGCATTAAAGCCTGCGGTACTAGCCAGTAAGAGTTCTCATGTAGCGGTGCTAGCAACCAAAGCGACGTTGAATGGCACCTTATTAAATGATGTTATCATCAATTTTGCTCAACCTAATAACACAGTAGTCACTAAGTATTTTGATCCGCAACTGGTACCTTGGGTAGAAGCAGGTATGTCAGAACAAGACGAGACCGCTGAAAGATTACGTCAACAGGTACGAATATTTGCTAATGAAGGTGTCGATCAGTTAGTGCTGGGATGTACACATTATCCGTTTTTTAAGACATTCTTATTGGATGAGATTGTACAGCAGCAGCTATCAATACAAGTCATTGATTCTGGTCAAGCGATTGCTGAACGAGTTAGACAGCTATTGATTGCAAACAACTTATCTGCATCATTGATGAGTGAAAAACAAGAAAATCTGTCACAAAAAATCAGTAAGAAAAATACCATTACTAGACCGCCATTAACTTTTCATGCCACTAAATATAGTGATAGACTATGCGCTTTAGTTGAGCGCTTACTCGGTACAGAAATGGCATTGCAATACTACTCTCATTAGTTATTATCAAAGCTAGTGATATCAATATGCTGTATGCAACGCTGACTCAGTTAAAATAAATTGAGTGCATCTTTTTAAGCTAAGAGTATGCTAGGCTGAACAAGACAAGATTTTTGTGTTCTATTTTACATCCTATCCTTTTTATGTCACGACCTACGCTTAGAGGTAATTGTGCCGAATCGTCGCTATCATATTCATATTATATGCGCTGACAATGACCAGTTGTTGGTTCTAGACAGCTTAGCGATATTTTTTCAGGCGCGCGCATTTCTGACCTATGATGTTTCTAGTAAATTATCTAAAGCCTCTTTTTATGGGCGCCAGTGTATTGATTCTTGTGATTACGCAGTCATGATTGTTGGCGACAGCTATGGAACTGTGCAAAAAAACGGTGTCAGCCAGATGCATTTGAGTTATCTAAATGCCAAAGCGAAGCTTAAGCCGCTAATTGTTCTTGTCAAAAACCACTCTCCAGACGCTGTTATCAGTCGTCAACTTCAAGAGTTTATTAAGTTAGTCACCAAGCAAGATAATCAACTACATTACTATGATACGGAAGAAGATATTGAGCCATTGCTAGTACAGGCTCATTATAATGCCGTCGCCAATAATAAAATGGTAGGTGGCTGGGTCAGAGCGAACGACGAAGAGAATACGACTAGTAAAAAGGTCGTGTATGAGAAGCCAGTCGATGTATTACCTAGTACTACCGAGGTAGAGAAAAACAGTGCTGATGACGAAGACTTTATATCGGATAAGGTTAGTGAGCCAATTGAGTTAACGGAGTTTTTTGAGATTCAATATAGTGCCCAAGCTTATGAGGGCGGCAATCTAACGGACGTGACCCGATCACTAACACTCTCGTGGCACGAGATACTCATGACACTCATGAGAATACCGTCTACTTTTTCGAGCTATGGCTTGCAAAATGCCATCAATCGTTTGATTACCGCTAAAGCGGAAATAGACATCAAAAAAGAGATGCCAAACGTTCATGCTGTCTCACGCTGCCAAATCTCTCAAGCTGATATCAATAATTTGCAACGTCAGCTAGTCGGTGCAAATTGGATACAACTGATGACTTATGGTACGCGTGTATCACAAGAGCTTTGGAAGCTTACCTTCTACGCAAAAAACCTACTGCAAAATCATACCTCAAGTACAAATAAACAAGACGAGTAATTATTTGCTAGCGTACTCAATAATAGCCATCTAAAACGTCCATTTTGGCATCACGACTACGTTTTGTAATACAAAGCATACGTGCAATGCTTGTGAATCTTCTTCAGACCCGTAATAATAAAGTCAGTCAGTTAACAACGTTGGCTGTTTGAGAATGAGAACTATAATATTAATAATTAGGGAGAGCGTACGATGAGCAATGCTAAAAATGACGAGTTAAAAAAAGAGATTGATGGTCTAGAAAAGTCTATGCATGATGCTGATCAGTTTCATACGTTAGAAGAGCAAGTAGCAGATATGAAACGTCGCGGTATAGATCCTAGCAAGGCCTACAAAGATTTAGACAGTAAAGCCGAAGATGAAGATTGGGGCGATGCGACTTGGAAAGAGAATGGTAAGTGGGAGCCAAAAACGGCAGCCGATTTAGACGATAAAGCTCGCGAAAACTGGAATGGTGATAATGGTCAGCCTAAGCCACCACCTATCGTTTAGATACATATTTTGAGAAAATGAGATAAGTATCTATTGATACCTATCTATGAATAAAAAGCCACGCTATCGTTAGCGTGGCTTTTTTGATGCATTTAAATAGCATCACTTATCTTGCTACTATGAACCTTGGTCTATACGAACAAGCTTGATAGTGCCATCGGCATCAGTAACGCGGCGATAACGTGTATTGCCAGAAGTTGATGAGCTCACTGATGGTTGAGATGAGTAGCTACTAGGAGCAGTCGTTTGCTGCTGAATCAATTGCCCCATGCGATCGGCAGGTGCAGGATTTAGGGGTTGGCTGTTTGCAGGCTGGCCGTATTGAGTTTGACTCGGTGCTGCATTACCAACGATGGCGCGATAGAACTTCTGGCCTGCGCGACCGTCAGCTGGGAAAATACCGCGACTAGTCTGGTATTGTTGGATAGCGGTACGAGTATTGTCTCCGATGATGCCATCTACACCGCCAATGTCATAACCTGCGTTTAGCAACGCTTGTTGAATATCTTTGGCCTGCTGGCGGCTGATACCAGGATCATCTGTCGGCCAAGCAGTGATAAAGTCTGTTTTGCTGCTGTCTTCGCGAGTGATTAGATCTGATAAGTGTGCGATAGCCAGCGCGTAGTTTTCTGATGCGTTATAAGAGTAGAAAGTGTCGAAATTTTTGCCCACCAAGAAAGCAGGGCCTTCCATACCAGCGGGTAATAATAAGCCTGCACTGCTCAAATCATATGGTAGCGGACTGCCATTAGCCAACGTCAGACCTTGGTCGCGCCAGTGGCTTATTGACTTTTTGTCTTTACGATTAGAAGCGGCCCAAAATCCATCAGGTAGTTTGACTTCATAGCCCCAAGGCTCGCCAGTACGATAGCCGCGATTGTCCAAGAAGTTTGCCGTAGAAGCGAGTGCATCAGGTACGCTATTGACCAAATCACGACGTCCATCACCATCGAAATCGACTGCCAATTCTAAGAAAGTACTCGGCATAAACTGTGTCTGTCCAAAAGCGCCTGCCCATGATCCTGTCATATCATTTGGTGCGATATCACCGTTTTGCACGATTTTTAGCGCATTGGCGTACTCACCTTGGAAGTAGCTTTGACGACGATCAAAACAAGATAAGGTCGCTAAAGACTCAAATAATGGTTTCTTACCTAGCGTTTGACCAAAGTTAGATTCTACGCCCCAGACACCGAGCACATGCTCAGCTTTTACGCCATAACGTGACTCGATTTGACGTAGCGTCGAGCCCCATTGACGCTTGGCTCGGATACCGTCCTCGACACGCTCTTTGTCTACCAATGCTGATAAATAGTCCCAGACGTCTTTTTGAAACTCTGGTTGATAATTCAGTGACTGAATGACACTAGGATCAGGCTGGCTTGGGCGATAGTTATTAAAAGTATAGCCATCAACACCGCTAAATTTGCTAGAGTTTTTTAGATTGTCTAAGCACTGCTGAAACTCACTATTGGATAAATCAGGTGCTGGCGGCTGTGCGGCTTGAGCAGTGGTAGCAAGGCTGATGCCGACAGCAACACTAAGCAGCGACAAAGTAGAAAAAGGAGTCAAACGCATGAAAATATCCTATAAACGTTAAAATAGTTATCGAAAGGCAAAAAATGATATTAACGTAGAGTAACCAATCTAAACAGTAAAGAAAAGCTGTCGAAGTACCAAGGTTATAAATGGTTACGATAAATTGACGCTGCCGTGAGATTAGAAGAGGATTTCATAGAGCTGAAAATGCAAAGCGTTAAACAGTACTTTATTGCGAGGACTATCTTTAGGAGATATAACCTGTTTATTTAGCTAACACACTATCTAGTTCTTCTATAAAGCTATGAATCCGCGCCGCATTTTTACCCAAATCACTCTGTCCAACTCGTGACTTACTGCGGATATCAACCCAGCGCTCGCTATCGTTATCAATCACACGAATGATCACATCATCTTTAAAGCCAAACCAAACAGTCGTCTCTGTTGCTTCGATGATGCCTTTATCGGCATCAACATTTACTAGCTCCCACCCTAAATTTTCTATGGCTTGTTTGGATGCCTTAACCAATTCAGGCTTTGACTGAGCATAGGTCAGTGTCTGCAAATCAGGATAGGCGGTACGTTGTTGTTCAGCTACTTCTGCGCCTGTGTACTCTACGGGATTCGGTGCATCTGCACGTAGTGGAGCAATCTTGACAAACTCAGGCGGATTCACTAAATCGGTAGAAATATCGTGAATAGGCGGTAAATTTTTGGCCGTGTTCATCATGCTAAGCGGGACAGCAATTGCAGCGACAGCAAATACGGCTGAGGCTAATGCGCTCCCAATACTGGCTGTATTTCGTTTAAATAATAGCTGAATAGCTAACAATACCAATGCTGCGATACTAGCAAATAACCCAAATTTAAACCCTGCAAACGCAGTGCCTAATTCTACAACGCCAAACTTATACAATGGGCCTGCCAGAGCAACTAGCAGAATAGCAGTTATACTCATTAGACCAACTATCATTTTCATTCAATTTCTCCGTTGCGATTTAGCGGCTTGTTAAAGGTTATATGAGTTTTTTATTTATTGCTCAATAGCCAAACGTGTTCTATGACGGTGATATCAGGTGCAGAACCTATAGAAGAAGGCTTATTCGCTAGCTCACAGATTTGATAGTGAGCGCTATAATACTGCTCTAGTTGGTTGGCATTAATAGAGAAGGGTGGTCCATTCTTTTTACGCTGATCGTAATTTAGCGTGAGTAAAAGCTGCGGTGTTATTTCATTGTTAGCACCATCAGCTTTACTGGTATCGCTACTAAGTTTCCGCACTTGCTCACTATATTTCACACGCATATCGGCTGGCAGGGCGATTAATGCCGCTTTATCATATACTGCATCAATAGAGCCAACATCTTCAAAAGTCAGTGCAAAAATATCAGCGACCCATAAAGTGATGGTCTGTCCCGACAACTGGCCTTGATAGTATCTAATCATTGGGTTGTCTGCCTGTTGATAGACGGTAGGTTCGATGTTTTGCTCAGCAAAGAATTCTTGTACGGCTGTTTTGACCAACTCAACGCCCACCACGTCATAGCCTTGCGTCGCTAGCCAAACCATATCGATAGATTTACCACAAAGCGGAACGAAAATTCGGCTACCCGCAGTTAAATTGAGGCGGTTAAAGTACTCAATCAATAATGGATTGACCATAGATTGATTGAATCCAATGCGACCTTCTTGCCAACGTTTTTGCCAAAACTCAGGGTTCATGCTGCAATCCTCTATCTGCAAGTTTCTATATATACGGTTCTAATCTTTATCTGATATATCAAAGGAATAACTAATAAAAAGCCAAACACCTATAGTATAAGTGTTTGGCTGGTATCTAACATTGGGCTAAGAAATTTTTTGAATAAATAATGTCTTATTCAATTTAGCTAACCATATATTTGCTAAATTCTTTACGCAGTTTGGCAAGCTTTGGCGGTATTGCAAAGTTGCAATAAGCTTGTCCTGGATTTCTGTTGAAGAAATCTTGATGTGAGTCTTCTGCTTGATAGAATTCAACGGCAGGATGTACTTCCGTCACCACATTGACACCCATATCGCGTAACTTATTGATGGTACGGTCAACGGTCGGTTTTTGACTATCTTCGGTATAAAAGACCACGCTGCGATACTGACTACCGACGTCATTGCCTTGACGATCCATCGTGGTGGGATCATGCGTGGCAAAAAAGACATCGAGTATTACTTCTAACGGGACAATAGACTCATCAAATTCGACTTTGATGACTTCGACATGGCCAGTTGTACCACTACAGACAGCTTCATAATTGGCAGAGACAGCATCGCCGCCCATGTAGCCTGAGACGACAGATTGCACACCTTTTACCGATAAAAATACAGACTCGGTGCACCAGAAGCAGCCGCCACCTAATACGATCGTTTGCATAATTTTTTCCTATTATTATAAATATGGGTTAAGTGCTATATTTGGTAGTGATGCTCTCGTTTTTCAATGCTTCTTTCAAACGTCTCATTACCCTTGGCACTATTTATTCAGCTTAGCAGGCAAGCCAAAGGCGATAAGTAACAAACAGTAATGTTATAATGGGCTTTTGCTATCTTACTTCTTTATCAACTGATAATGACAAGCAAAAACTACCAAGCAAAATTCACCAAGTAATTCTTAATTTCAGTTCTATTCTAAAAACGAGTCGTCCCATGAGCCAATCCCAGCCTGCTATCAAACATGACACCCTATTTGATAAACCGTTTACCACGCCACTGGATAAGGCTGCACGCTTTTCATTTGATGAGCAAGTGGTGGCTTGTTTCCCTGACATGATTCGCCGCAGTGTACCCGGTTATGGTCAGGTACTGGCGATGCTGCCTATATTCGCCCGTCGTCATTGCAAGTATCGTCAGCAGAGCGATAGTGGTCAGCGTGTTAGTCGTGTTTATGACTTGGGCTGCTCACTGGGTGCAGCCAGCATGACGCTAGCTGGTGAGTTCGACTCACAAGACTTACAGATTAAAGCAATTGATATTTCGCCTGCGATGACGACCGAGGCGACCACGCTACTGAGTGAGAATTATCCTAAGCATGACATCGAAGTGATCACAGCAGATATCCGCGATGTTGAGCTTGAGCCGTGCGATATGGTGATTTTGAACTTGACGCTACAGTTTTTGCCAGCTGCTGATAGGGTCGCAGTATTAGAGAAGATTTATGCGGCATTGAGCGAAGGCGGCATATTGGTACTGACTGAAAAAACCCATGCGTTTGATGAGCAGTATGATGCGTGGTTGGTAGAGCGTTATTATGACTTTAAACGTGCCAATGGCTACACCGAGATGGAAATCAGTGGCAAGCGTAATGCGTTAGAAAATGTCCTCATTACTGACACGTTAGATGAGCATCATGCACGGTTAGATCAGGTTGGTTTTGCGCGTCATCTGACGTGGTTTCAGTTTTTGAATTTTGTCTCTATTGTGGCGTTTAAATAGGATTTACTTTGGGAGCGAACAAGGTGTTCATATGATTCCGTCTATAGTTGAACAAAATATTCATCAAGTGTTAATAAAAAAAATGAGCGTACAATCATTTGAGCAATGGTTATATGAAGATGATGTATTAGAGTCTAGCAACCCTGATTTGTATCTTGAACTGATTTCATTTAATTATAGTTCTGAAGATAATTTTTATTACCGTTTTTATGATAGTTTTGCGCAATACGTCCGTTTTTATAAATTTGAAGCTGATCGCATAAAAGGGTACTTAAACTCAATTATTGATAGAGATGGAAATTGTAGTAATGCGATTTGGGTGATGTATGAGTTATATTGTAAGGGTTATGGTTTTCTCGGCAAGCTAGGAATTATATACGGGTTCTGCCTAGTAGACTACGAAACTTCGGAATCTAACCATAATATAGATACTATCTTAGATAAGTTGTATCCCGAGATTATTGATGATGCTAAAAATGTACGGAACTGGTTAGAAGAAGGCAAAGTTGTTTTCAAAAGTCAGGACAATGGTTATGGTGTTTTTGAATACGACGATCTTCGTAGTGAAACGGAAATTCTGCAAGGAAATGCGTAGTTCACGAATTTCAAAGAGTTTACATATTAAAACTTATCTTTCTTTATTTTAACCCTTTTAATTTTATTCATTTGAATATTAATCAATACGGTAACCTGCTTTTATGCTCAACGACACTATCATCAACGCAGAACGCGAATTATATTTAACCCTGCTAGAGCTGGCACAGCAGCAGCCGAGCGCTTATGAATGGCTCAAGCAATTACCAACATGGCTAGGTGACATAAAAGACAAAGCCAACTATGCGCACGCGCCTGCCTACCAAGCGTCAGTTGCTCGTTTGCCAAACTTAGCTGTCAATCATGTCGATCTAAACAGCGATACATTGACGATTGAGGCAGATCTAAATGAGTCTCAGCGCAAACAAACAACAGCACTATTAAAGCAGTTGATGCCGTGGCGTAAAGGCCCATTTCAGATTGGCGGTCAAATCGGCGATGATGAGTCAGGTATTAAGATTGATACCGAGTGGCACAGTGACTGGAAATGGCAACGGGTCGCACCGCATTTGGGTGAGTTAAAAGGTCGCCGAGTATTAGATGTGGGCGGTGGCTCTGGTTATCACGGCTGGCGTATGGCAGGGGCAGGAGCGGATACGGTCATTATCGTTGATCCATCATGCTTGTTTTACCATCAGTTTATGGCGATTCGTCATTTCGTTGGTACAGCAGATGCTCATGCTCATACCCATGATAGGGGCCGTTATCGCACGCATTATATTCCTGTACCGCTTGAAGCCTTACCTGAGCACAGTCAGCTGTTTGATACCGTATTTAGCATGGGCGTACTTTACCATCGTCAGTCACCGTTTGAGCATTTACAACAGCTTAAAGGACAGTTAGTCAAAGGTGGTGAGTTGGTACTTGAGACGTTGGTGATTGAAGGTGATGCCAATACTGTACTGGTGCCGCATGACCGCTACGCGCAGATGAATAATGTCTATTTCTTGCCATCGGTGGCGGCATTAATTGGCTGGTTAGAGAAAGCAGGGTTTTTAGATGTGCGCTGCGTCGATGTGGCAGTCACCTCGACTGAAGAACAACGACAAACCGAATGGATGGCCTATCATTCGTTAGCAGACTTCTTAGATCCTAATGATTCTACTAAGACCGTCGAAGGATATCCTGCTCCCATGCGTGCGACTTTGATTGCCAAAAAGTAGCATTGATGGTGGTAGCTAACATAAGAAAAACACTATGAAGACATTAAAGACTTTGATTGTAGCTACCATCAGCTTGCTATCGCTACCTGCTATAGCAGGTTATGGAACTGTATCCGAAGGCTGGGGCTTTGTACAAGACGACTGGCAGGTGGTTTGTGATAATACGCGGACTTGTCGAGCGGCTGGTTACGCTATTGAAGCACTCATAGATGAGCCTGCCTCAATCTTGTTCACAGCATTGCCTAGAGTAGCTCTGCCAAAAGCGCAAATTCAGTTTGTATCAGAAGCACTGCTAGATGATCTTAAGCCTGCTGAGCTTTGGCTGAATAATAAAAACTATGGTGTACTGCAAGCCAACAAAGAAGACAGTCTACTATACGACTTATCAGCTAAGCAGATGCAGACCCTGCTTGATCATGCTCGTGTCGCGACCAAGATAGAGATTAGAGTAGGCGACAACCACTGGCAGATTAGCGATAAAGGCATGTCAGCAGTATTGCTTAAGCTGGACGATGAGCAAGGTCGAGTAGGGATGCCGATAGCATTGGTCAGTAAGAATAATCCAAATCGTCAACGTCCTAAAGCAGCCTTGCCAAAACCAATTATTCAAAAAGCATTTGCGTATTCAGCAAAAGATAACAAAACACTCACTCCATCAAAGCTGGCGTATTTTCAGAAAAATATTGATAAGTGGGTCGATATTAATGCCGAGCAGCTTATAGGGTCCAAGGACGCGATGGGCGACTGTGAGCTGATTAACCCAAAAACTGAAACATATCAGCGGATGTCAGAGTATGGCTCTGCGATGCTTGATTGGGACTTTATACCGGTTGATGATCGCTATACGTTAGCCGCGCATAGTTGCTGGCTAGGTGCTTACAATTCTAGTAATGGCTATTGGCTCATTGATAATACAAAACCTAGCAAGCCTATGCTTATCACGACAGCAGGGAATGATTATTTTGATGGTGAGATTTCCGCCACTCACAAAGACCGAGGCATTGGTGATTGCTGGAGCCGTACTGCATGGACATGGAATGGTGAGACATTTGCTAAGAGTGAAGAGTCTAGTACGGGCATGTGCCGAGGTTTTGCTGGTGGAGCGTGGGACCTACCAACGTATGTGAGTCAGGTTATAAGAAATGATGCTAGGGCTCAGTAGCTTTTTGATTTAGAAGACTTTGATCTAAGAAGCCTTGATTTAAAAGGCCCTGATTCAAATGACTGACACCTTATCAAGCGCAGCAGTCATAGGCTGTATATTACGTTTTTAGTTTTGCTACTCATGTTTTAAGCGATATCAAAGAATAGTGATAAAAATGGCTAATTAGATTAACCATTTTTTGAAAGCGACTTCCATGACTATCTTAAGGATAAAACCAACAGAACCTGCGCCTAGGGCTAAGAATATCCAAAAAGTACCAGCGCGCCCCGCTTCAGACGTTTTAGAGATATCCCACATAATAAAAAACAAGAAAGCGATGAATATCGGCAACAAGACGTACAGTCCCCAACTGGTGACAGTACTGGCGGCAATAGCAAACATGGCGTAATCCTATAATAGAGTAGTAACGCGTCTTCTATATCTTAGAAGAGCCGTACAAACCATTATTATAACGTGGAAGCAGTCAGGTATAAACGACTGCCCAGTATTGAGCAACAGTAACGCTACAATTCCTGTTATGAGTTATTTATCAGTTTTGGATCATTGATATTAGTCAGCCCAAATCACGATAACGGTAAGATTTTAGTGCTAATTTTGGCGCAAATGGTGCAATAAAGCGCAAAGATTGTTATATTTACAGGTTACTTATCTTTTTACATTATTCTATCCCTGCAATGTCGGTCGCTATTACAATAAGCAGTTATCGATTGCTCGCATTCGCACCGTTTTTGTTGTTTATTTAATTGAGTTCAAATTCCTATGTCACAAGCCCAAATTGATACGCTTGCATCCCTATTTAATGATGCAATTCAAACCCTACAAGCAGATGGTACGCTACCAAGCGATTGGCAAAATAACAGTCAAATTACCCGTACAAAAGATTTAAGTCACGGTGATTTTGCCAGTAATATCGCGCTAACGGCAGCGAAAGCGGCTAAAGCCAATCCGCGTCAACTTGCTGAAAAAATCGTCAGCGCATTGCCTGACAATCAAGACATTCGCCAAGTAGAAATCGCAGGACCAGGGTTTATCAACGTATTCTTAAACTCGGAAGCTAAGTTTTCCGTATTGGACGATATCTTCACATTGCAAAATCGCTTTGGCTTGAGTAATCAGTTTGACGGTCAAAAAGTTCAAGTTGAATTCGTTTCTGCCAATCCAACGTCAAGTCTGCACGTCGGTCACGGTCGCGGTGCTGCATTTGGCATGAGCGTTGCTAACCTGCTAGAAGCTATTGGCTATGACGTTACGCGTGAATATTATGTCAATGACGCTGGTCGTCAAATGGACATCTTAGCCACCAGTACATATTTGCGTTATCTACAGCTAAATGGTGAAGAGATAACTTTCCCAGTCAACGCCTATCAAGGTGATTATGTCAGTGACATCGCCCAGACGCTAAAAACACAGCATGGCGATAGCTACGTACATAGCTTTGCAAACGTTGCCAAAGATGTGCCAGAAGATGCTCAGTTTGAGATTAATGCTGACGGCGAAAAGACCTTAGTTTCAGGTGATAAAGAAGCGCATATTGATGGCTTGATTGCCAATAGTAAGTCTTTGCTAGGTGACAGCTATGCGTTATTTTTAAACGCAGCCTTGAGCAGTATTTTGGCGGATATCAAAGACGACTTAAACGACTTTGGCGTGAGCTACGAGTGCTGGTTTAGCGAAAGATCTATCGATAGCGAGATTGAGCCTGTATTACAGATACTAGATGACAAAGGCTACCTATACGAAAAAGACGGCAACATCTGGTTTAAATCGACCGATTTTGGCGATGAGAAAGACCGTGTGGTACGCCGTGCCAATGGTCAATCAACGTATTTTGCTTCTGACATCGCTTATCATAAAAATAAGTTTGATCGCGGCTTTGATAAAGTCATCAACGTTTGGGGCGCAGACCACCATGGTTATGTCCCACGCGTAAAAGCTGCTCTATTGGCTCTTGGTATTGATGCTGAACGCCTTGATGTGGTACTTGTACAGTTTGTCGCGTTATGGCGCGGTAGTGAAAAAGTACAAATGTCTTCACGCTCAGGTCAGTTTGTGACCTTGCGTGAGCTACGTGCAGAAGTCGGTAACGATGCTGCACGATTCTACTACGTAGCGCGTAAGCCTGAAGTGCATGTTGATTTTGACTTAGAACTTGCCAAATCACAAAGTAAAGACAATCAAGTGTATTATATTCAGTATGCTCATGCGCGCGTTTGCCGCGTGTTAGAAAAACTGGCAACTTACGATTTGACCGTAGATGATGCCATCGGTTTGGCACATCAAGACTTGCTAAGTGCGCCAAACGAAGACGAGCTGATTAAACTGTTAGCAGGATATCCAGCAACGTTACTTCGTGCAGCGACTGGTTACGAGCCGCACGTCTTGACCAACTACCTAAAAGAGCTGGCGGCATTGTTCCATGGTTGGTATGACACCAACCGTATCTTGCCAATGAGCTTGACATCAGGTGAAACGCCAAGTCAAGATGAGCTAGACTTAATGCAAGCACGTTTGCGTCTGTCCAAAGCCGTTAGACAGGTACTGGCAAATGGGCTTAGCCTGCTAGGCTTGTCTGCACCGTCTAGCATGTAGTGCTTTTCTAATATGTGACATGAGTATAGACAGCTGATAGCATTAATTCGATGATGATAGTTAAATCCAGTAGGGAGAACGAGATCCATGCTAGCCAAAAAACCTAAAGGCGCAACAGAAAAGCGCAAATCAAGTAGCGTATCAGGCTTATTGTGGATGTTTGTTGGGGCCGTATTGACCCTTATGATTGGGGTGTTTATCTACCTCTCACCATTATTCAATTTCAGCCCCGCTGATGGTAGTGCTGAGAACGATCCTGATCGCCAAGTACAGCCACGTGTGGATACTGATACCGACAATGGCGATTATGAGTTCTACGATATTTTACCAAATCAAGAGATGGCAACCATCCCTGATGAAGATATCGCTGATATTGATAATGATCAAATAGGTGATATCAGTGCGTTTGAACCAGACGTCGTCGTGACTCAACCAGAGAGCGATGCAGGCAGTACAGAAACGGGTAGCTTCGGTGGTTCGGAAAATGCGACTGTCGAACCTGCTGGTGCTAACAATGCTGGGTCGAGTGAGGATATCGTTGTCGTTGAAGAAGATGCAACCTATGATGGTACGCCGCCTGCTACTAGCAACGCTACAACACGCAATAACAATGCAGCAGCAGGTACGGCAAGCATCCAAGCTGCCAAACCTGCGGCGACCTACATCTTGCAGATCAATAGCTTTAGTGATGCAGACGAAGCAGATCGTCGCCGTGCGCAAGTACTGATGGCAGGTGTCGATGCTCGCGTGGTCAAAAACACGACGGGTAATGGCTTGCCAATTTATCAAGTCATCTCGCGTCCTTTGAATAACCGTCAAGCAGTAACGACGGCACAGCAGCGCCTACAGAACAATGGTATAGACTCTATTATCGTTGAACAGCGTCGCTAGATGATGCAGTTTGCAGTTATTGTATTTATTAAAAAAAGCGTCGTAATGACGCCTTTTTTATCTCTTTATTTTATCAAAATCTTTCTAGCTGTTTTACCCTATTAAACGTCCATTAAGAGTATGGTTATGACCGTATCTAACTCAGTAACACCGCAAGCAGGCATTATTAAAGCGTTCTTTCAAAAATACTTTATCGATGCTTTTACTGGTATGGCTTTAGGGCTATTTGTCACGTTGATCGCAGGTCTGATTATCTCGCAAATCGGTGGTTGGTTAGATTTGCCAGCATTGGTCGCGGTCGGGAAACTTGCCTCGATATTAATGGGTGCTGGCATCGGTGTAGGTATCGCTTACTATCTCAAAGCGCCAACGCTAGTGATGCTTAGCTGCCTCGTAGCGGGTATGCTTGGTGCCCATTCCGAAGCACTAATGGCAGGAACGCTCTTTACGCCGCAAGTGGGTGGGCCTGCAACCTTTGTAGCACTGCCAGGCAATCCAATCGGTGCTTATCTGACTTCTGTATTTGCTTATCGTGCTGGTACTTGGGTCGCTGGTAAAACGAAGCTTGATATTTTATTGGTGCCATTGGTTGTATGCGGTATTGCTCTCTTAGTTTGCGCTCTGCTCAATCCGCCTATCGTAGCAGGGGTCGCAGCTATCGGTCAGGGTATTCATGCCGCTACTGAATTACAGCCTCTCTTAATGGGTATCGTCATCGCTGTGGTGGTTGGTATTTTATTAACCCTTCCAACGTCAAGTGCAGCTATTTGTATTGCCATTGGACTTGGTGGATTGGCGGGCGGGGCAGCAGTGGTAGGCTGTGCCGCGCATATGATTGGTTTTGCTGTTGCAAGTTTTAAAGACAATGGCGTTAGTGGTGTCATCTCTCAGGGCTTGGGTACTAGTATGTTGCAAATCCCTAACGTACTCAAAAAACCTATCGTTCTGCTACCTACTGTCATTGCTAGCGCTATCGTTGGGCCTATCGCGACCGTTGGTTTTGAATTAGCTTGTACCGCGACAGGTGCGGGTATGGGTACTGCTGGTTTGGTCGGTGTGTTTGGGGTGATTGAAGCATCACAAGAGATGATGAGCACTGGACAATTATGGACAGCGATTATTCTATTGATGTTTGTATTGCCTGCGGTGATTGCAGGATTAGTGGCTTATATCATGCGCCGTATGGGCTGGTTGGTCGCTGGTGATATGAAGCTGCCTTAATGCTTGGAGTATTGAACTGAAATATTATTAACAGTCTCAAAATTCAGTCTTATCCTCAATCAATAATGGCAACTCTCAAGAAGCCCAGCTACGACTATAGCTGGGCTTTTTATATATAAATCCATCAATTTCTTGTGATATAGGGAATGTTGATAACCTACTATTTAACGGTCTTTAGCTTCTTATGACGACGTGGTTTTAGTTTGCGAGACAGTTGATGGAAGTCGTTAAGGACTTGGCTATAGTGCGATGGAAATACACGTTGGATAGCATCGACTATCTTGGCATCGTTACCAATCAGGCAGCGCTGCTGGTTGGTCGCTGCTGCCTGTAGGATAATCCAAGCCGCTTCATTGGCATCGAATTTTAAGAATTTATTAAAACTTCTGATGGCTTTGGGCCCAGTACTCATGCCAATATCATGGATACTCTCATTACCGCGCGCGCTATTGGCAATATTGGTTTTGATCCCGCCCGGATGGATACAAGTTGCTGATACCCCGCAGTTCTGGATGTTTAGCTCTTGGCGTAAGCTCTCTGTGAAGCCGCGTACGGCAAATTTGCTAGAATTGTAGGCTGACTGTGATGGCTGAGCGGTCAAACCAAACAGACTTGAGGTATTGACAATATGTCCATGCTCGCCAAACTGGCTCTGTTTCACGCTGTTTTTGATTAACGGTAAAAACGCCTTAGTACCGTAAACCACACCCCAGAAGTTAATGTTCATTACCCATTCAAGCTCACTAATACTACTGCCTTCGACGGTAGAGTAGAGTGCGACACCTGCATTGTTAAAGATGAAATTTACTTTGCCATGATCGCTCATGACGCTATCAGCCCATGCTTCCACGGCTTTATTGTCTGATACATCGAGTACGGTCATAGTGACGTTGACATCATAATTGGCAAGTAACTGTTTGGTCGCTGCCAGCTGTTCAGGATTGATATCTGATAGTGCAACATGACAGCCCATTTTTGCTAAATGAATGGCCAGCTCACGTCCCATACCAGAGCCTGCGCCTGTGATAGCAGCGACATGGTTGCGATAGTAGGATGCAACGTCTGAGTCATCCAATGAAGTATGGTTAGAAGAAAACGGTAGATGTTGGCGCAATGAAGTCGCCATAGCAGTCACATGGTTGAGCATAATAAACAATCCTTTGTCTTATTAATCATATGGGTTGTACGGGATATATCTTGCGGTATATAAAATAAAGTATAAAGGTCAAAACAGTCTATCTACATTAGCATGGTTTGCACTGACGTTTACTCGCGATTGATAAACGCTGCTGTCATTTCAGGACAGAAGTAATGAAAGTCGCCAATTTTCAGTAGACGAGTTATCTAGTAGGCAAGCTATCCAACAGGTAAGCTGGTTAAATAATAGGCATAAAAAAAGCGTCTCAGCTTATTTAGCCAGACGCTTTTTAGTAGTCCGTTAATGATAACGGACTATTTATATCAATTATAAATTAAGCAATTTTAGGCACTTTACCTTCGTTAATCACGTCTGCATCAACCATTACAGTTTTAGCATTTTCCATGGAAGGTAGCTCATACATGGTCTCAAGTAGGGCGTTCTCTACAATCGAACGTAGACCACGTGCACCTGTCTTGCGTTCCATTGCTTTTTTGGCGATGGCATCTAGGGCTTCTTGAGTAAAGCTAATCTCAGCACCTTCCATGTCAAACAAGTACTTGTACTGTTTTACCAGTGCGTTCTTAGGTTCGGTCAGGATTTGTACCAAGGCTGCTTCATCAAGCTCTTTTAGCGCTGCAAGTACAGGTAGACGACCGATTAGCTCAGGAATCAGACCAAACTTGATCAAATCTTCTGGCTCGACTTCTTGTAGCAAGTCTGAGCTACGACGGCTGTCGTCTTTTGAGCTGACATCAGCGTTAAAACCAATACCGCCTTTTTCAGTACGCTGCTGAATGACTTTATCAAGTCCAGCAAATGCACCGCCAACGATGATTAAGATGTTGCTGGTATCCACTTGGATCAGCTCTTGCTGTGGGTGCTTACGACCACCGTGCGGCGGAATCGCAGCCACAGTACCTTCGATTAGCTTTAGCAACGCTTGCTGTACGCCTTCACCTGATACATCACGGGTAATAGATGGATTGTCGCCTTTTTTACTGATTTTGTCGATTTCATCAATATAGATGATACCTTGCTCAGCTTTGGCCACATCATAGTCAGAAGCTTGAAGTAGCTTTTGTACGATGTTTTCAACATCTTCACCAACATAACCAGCTTCAGTTAAGGTAGTGGCATCAGCCATCGCAAAAGGCACATCTAGCAGACGAGCCAAGGTTTGCGCAAGCAATGTCTTACCAGAACCAGTCGGACCGATTAGCAAGATATTACTCTTAGCCAATTCTACCATTGCATCGTCAGCGCCGATCTTGGCTTTTTTGCTGTCGTTGGCTAGCGTCTGGCTAACTTTTAGACGTTTGTAATGGTTATAGACGGCCACAGCCAATGCTTTTTTGGCAGCGTCCTGACCGATGACATATTCATCAAGCTTGGCACGCAGCTCTTTTGGCGTTGGTAGTTTTTTATTGACCCAAGAAGTGTCTACTTCGCTATCATCATCACTGTGCTCTGCGCTGTCTGCGATTAAGTCAGTACATAGCTCGATACATTCATTACAGATGTTGGCATCGTCAGCAGCAATCAGTTGCTGTACATCGCTTTTGGCTTTACCGCAAAACGAACACTGCGGGGTATTATCTTCTGCCATAAAAGGCGCTCCTAAAATTTAAAACTGGTTAGTTTATTTGTAGTATGTCGATTATCGTATCAATTCAATGGTCATACCTTCCAATAGATCAGGTATGACATTGATAACGGTTTACTGTACGGCAAATAAACTATAAAAGGTCTTATGATTGCACTCTCAATGAAGAGGCATCATGTTAATGCTTAGATTACAAAGACTCAGGACGACGCTCTAATACTTCGTCAACCAAACCATACTCTTTGGCTTCTTGTGCATCTAACCAATAATCACGCTCAACGTCTTTTTCGATTTTCTCTACTGGCTGCCCAGTGCGCTCAGCTAAGATACTATTTAGACGTGCACGAGTTTTAAGGATTTCACGAGCATTAATTTCGATATCTGTTGCTTGACCCTGCGCGCCGCCTGAAGGCTGATGAATCATAACGCGAGCATTAGCAAGTGAATAGCGCTTGCCTTTTTGACCAGCGGCCAATAGGAATGAACCCATGCTGTAAGCACCGCCCATACAGATAGTAGATACTTCAGGTTTGATGAAGTTCATGGTATCGAAAATAGCCAAGCCAGCGCTTACTGAGCCGCCTGGTGAGTTGATATACAAATGGATATCTTTGTCAGGGTTTTCAGCTTCTAAGAATAGCAACTGGGCAACGATAAGGTTAGCCATGTTGTCTTCGACCTGACCGGTCAAAAAGATAACGCGCTCACGTAATAGACGTGAAAAAATATCAAACGAGCGTTCACCGCGTGAGGACTGTTCAACCACCATAGGTACTAAAGCCGCTTGTGTGGTCTGTACTTCTTTGTGCGCACTCATCAGCATATCAAAATGCGGGTTGGCAGTGATGCGATCATAATCTGTCATAGAAAAGTCCTATCGATAAATGTATAAAATAAAAATGGATTGAATGATTTTATTGTCTAGTAGTTTTTGACTAATGGGTTGTTTATAAGGGGGCTGCGCTCACTATTCAAGCCTATAAAATGGGTTTGTGCATAAAATAGGTGAAAAACTGACCCTACGATATTGCTAGGACTAATTGCTTATATTGAAACGGGCACTAAAAATACGTCTAAAAGTAGATAAATACTATCTTATCTATTATCAAGTCATACAGATATTGATAGTACCTGTATCGACAGTATCTGTATCGATACAAATAGCGTAAATCATGTCTGACCTGACTTTTTAACATAGAATACCTGATTAATAGCCCTATAATCCACCTATCTTACTGACTAAGCCTGCAAATAGTTATGCGTTTAGTATTTTTGCTTATCTAATGTCCTCAGAGAGTATTGCGCTAACAATAACGCTAAAAAATGCACCGTTATGGACAAAATGTACCGTTTTGGTGCAAATATCTGCTGATTTTATAAATGACTGAGGCTCAAAAAACGTTTAGAAAATAGCTGGAAATATACGGTTATTTTTATCATTTAAGTTAAATAGAAAAAAGCGCAGACAAATCAAAGTTTTGAGTCGGTAAGGTTGTCTATTTGATTATCTGCTATCAAGAGTTGGCACAGTGCTTGTATCAATAAAAACATTGACGCTTTTATTTATAGTGGTGCGCTAGGCACGATAAATGGTGTAGGCTGTATTTCTTCGCTGTTATTCTGACATTACTGTAGTTAATGAACTGTAATTAACGATTGGCAATAGAATTCTTAGCGGATAGTAAATGAGAGTTGTCACATAAAATACTGAAACATATTTAATTGGTAAATGAGTATACAAAATGAGTTGGGCCTCTTCTTTAGCATTAAGCTTTGACACTGTTAGCAGTACAAGTACGGCCAAAGAGGGTACGGCTGATAACTCAAAAACGCGGCTTTATCATCGTAAGCATACGGGTGCCTTGATGGTACAGCGTGCTCTGTATCCTGAGCCAAGCGTACAGCAGGGTATTTGTCACATACTGATGTTGTACCCGCCAGCAGGTATCGCAGGTGGCGATACGCTGTCCATAGACCTAAATTTAGATAGTGGTAGCCACGCTGTTATCACCACACCAGGTGCAGGTAAATGGTATGGCAAAGACAGCGTCAGTCAAAAACATAAAGCTCCGTTGGGCGACGACGTTACTCACCGAAGTATGAGCCAAGACGAGATAGCTGCCTATGCGAGCCAACACGTACAAGCCAACCTCGCAGCAGATACCCGTTTAGAATGGCTGCCGCAAGAGAGTATCATTTATAACGAAGCCAATATGCATGCAGTGAGCCGTTTTGATTTGACGGATTCATCTAGCTTACTGACATGGGAGATTAGTGTCTTTGGACGGCAAGCTTACGACGAGCAGTTTTTGCAAGGGCATTATCATACTGGATTGAATATCTATCGAGATAGTAAGGTTATTGTTGCTGAGCGGGTGGCACAGACAGCACAAAGTCGCTGGTTTACCTCAAATTTAGGATTAGCGAACCAGCATATTTATGGATCGTTTTGGGCAGTACCTAGCTTAAGCGACGTCCATGACAATCTTGTACTCTCCGCGTCACAGACTACGCAATCGACCGAAACGGCCCAAGCAACTATCAAGCAGTCATTAACCCGCTATCTAGACAATACCGTAGCAGCATTACGCCAAGTCATTGCTCAAGCACACCTGCCTGTCTATTGCACTCATAATTGCCAAGCGATCAATATCCGCTACATCGGCTCAGATGTACGCGGTTGTTTTGAAGCGTTTTATCAGCTGAGAGAAGTATTGCGAGATCATTGGTGGCAACTTGAGCCTTGTCGTCCACGTATTTGGGACACTTAATACGGCCACTTTAAATAATGAGATTAAGATATATTGCGACTGTTTTTAATCGATATCAAATGCTTTGAAAACCCCTAATCTGCTATAAATATAATGATAAGTACAACAAGGAATTGTCATGCACCTGACCCCAACAGAAAAAGATAAACTCATGCTATTTACGGCTGGTATGGTGGCTGAGCGTCGCAAAAATCGCGGCGTAAAACTGAACTATCCCGAAGCCATTGCTTATATCAGTATGTTGCTGATGGAAGGCGCACGAGATGGTAAAAGAGTTGCCGAGCTGATGAGTGAAGGTGCTACGTATTTGTCTGCTGATGATGTCATGGAAGGTGTCGCAGAGATGGTAGATGAAGTACAAATCGAGGCGACTTTTCCTGATGGCACCAAACTGGTCACGGTACATAATCCCATCGTATAGTTCTGTCTATCACCGAAATGATTACTCCAAAATAAGGCGGCTCCCATGCAAGCAGGCGAATACCATATCCAAGATGGCGACATTATCTTAAACCAAGGTCGACAGGTACAGACCATCAGTGTCAGCAATACTGGAGATAGACCGATCCAAATCGGCTCGCATTATCATTTTTACGAGGTCAATGATGCGCTGAATTTTGATAGAGAACGGACACGTGGTTTTCGTCTAAATATCATCTCTGGAACCGCTGTACGTTTTGAGCCGGGGCAATCGCGGGAAGTAGAGTTGGTAGCATACGCTGGCAAGCAAGATGTATATGGTTTTGCTGGGCGTGTCATGGGCGCAGCTCATCTAGAAAAAACATCAGAGAGCGCCACTGATAAAAAGGCAACCGCTACTTCGCAGAAGCGAGTCAGTCGTCGTATTTATGCTGAGCATTTTGGTCCTACCACAGGCGATAAAGTTCGCTTAGCCGATACCGAGCTTTGGCTACAGGTTGAAGCTGACTTGACCAGTTATCAGGATACTGATCAGGCTGCAGCACTGCAAAACGGTGAGCGTGCTAGCAAACCTATCGAGATAAAAGGCGAAGAAGTTAAATTTGGCGGTGGTAAAGTCATCCGTGATGGTATGGGGCAAGGACAATTACTAGGCGCGGAAGTTGCCGATACGGTTATTACTAATGCATTAGTCGTTGACTATACAGGCATCTATAAAGCGGATATTGGTATCAAAGACGGTCGTATCAGTGCCATTGGCAAAGCGGGCAATCCTGATATCCAGCCTGCCATCGATATTCCTATTGGCGGAGCTACCGAAATCATCTCTGGTGAAGGCAAAATCCTGACAGCAGGTGGCGTCGATAGTCATATTCACTTTATCGCGCCTCAGCAGTGTGAGACGGCGCTTATGTCAGGGGTTACGACGATGCTAGGCGGCGGCACGGGGCCAGCTCAAGGAACGCTCGCTACTACTTGTACACCGGGGGCGTATCACATTGCCTCAATGCTAAAGTCTACCGACAGTATCCCTATGAATATTGGACTACTGGGTAAAGGCAATGTGAGTGTACCAGAACCCATTGCTGAACAAATCGAAGCAGGTGCCGTGGGGCTAAAACTACACGAAGATTGGGGTACAACGCCGCAAGCCATCGATAACTGTTTGAGCGTCGCTGACGACTATGATGTGCAGGTGGCCATTCATACCGATACTTTAAATGAAAGTGGCTATCTCGAAAGTACACTTGCTGCTTTTAAAAACCGCTGTATCCATACTTTTCATACTGAAGGGGCGGGCGGTGGCCATGCGCCCGATATTTTAAAGGCTATTGGCGAGTCGCATGTGCTGCCATCTTCAACCAACCCAACGCGACCATACACCGTCAATACCATTGATGAGCATCTCGATATGCTGATGGTTTGTCATCACCTGAGCCCTGCTATTGCTGAAGACGTAGCCTTTGCTGAGAGCCGTATTCGTCAAGAAACCATCGCCGCAGAAGATATCTTGCATGATTTGGGTGCTATCTCGATGATGAGTAGTGACTCACAAGCGATGGGGCGAGTGGGTGAAGTGGTCATCCGTACATGGCAAACCGCGCACAAAATGAAAGTTCAACGTGGCCATCTAGCGCCAGATGCAACGGCGAACATTGAGGATGAGCAACAGTACATCACTTTGACAGACTATGACCAAAGCGCGGATAACGACAACTTTCGTATCAAACGCTATATCGCAAAATATACCATAAATCCTGCGATTACTCACGGTATCAGCGATATGGTCGGCTCAATCGAAGTAGGTAAATGGGCAGATATGGTGCTCTGGTCGCCCAAGTTTTTTGGGGTAAAGCCTGAATGCATTATAAAAGGCGGGCTCATTGCTGCAGTACCGATGGGTGATATCAATGCCTCTATTCCCACACCCCAGCCTGTACATTATCGTCCTATGTTTGCGACATATCCAAAATCGGTCGCCCAAACTAGCATTACTTTTATGTCGCAAGCGGCGATCGACAAACAAGTGGATAAGCAGCTTGGATTGACCAAAGTCATTCAGCCAGTACACGGCATCCGTAAAATTCGTAAAGGCGATATGCGCTTTAACAGCTACTGCCCAGATATGGACATCAATCCTGAGACCTATGAAGTACGCGCTGATGGTAAGACACTCACCTGTGAGCCAGCTGATGTACTACCAATGGCACAGCGTTACTTTTTATTTTAGAGCTTATGATACACGTTTATAGGAGCTCTCTAAGACAGTGAGCCATAAACCATGTATGCCAATGGTCAGTTGGTTTCTTGAATGAGATCTTATCTTTATTCCCAACACTTTTACCATCAATACTATTGACCAATAGTTTGAGCAACAACAGCCAGAGAAGAATAATGAAAATATTTAATACCCGTTTAAGTACGCTTAGCGATACCCAAAAAGCACAATTGGTAGAACAGTATCAAGCCGATGATTACCTGCTGTTAAACTTTGATACTCGTCAGCATTCCCGCTTTAGAGCGATTACTGTCTCAGGTGAGGCAGTGGGTGTTGACCTACCTCGTACAGGCGTCTTAAAAGGCGATGACGTGCTTATCAATGCAGCAGGTGAGTTGATGCAAGTCATCGCCAAGCCGCAAGCGGTGACTAAGGTGACTGCTGACAATGACTTTCTACTAATGAAAGGCGCTTATCATTTGGGCAATCGTCATGTGCCGTTGATGTTTGACCACAGTTTTGATCAGGGTAATGCAGGCTATGCGCTGTATTTTGAAAACGATCATGTACTTGCACAAATGCTAGAAAACCTCGGTCTACATATCGAGTCTACCTCAGTGCCATTCGAACCCGAAACCGGCGCTTATCAAACGGGCCAAGGGCATGCGCATGGACACTCTCACTCCCACTCCCATGCACACTCGCATAGTGACTCTCATAGTCATCAGGAAAGTCATAGCCATGATGAAAGCCACAGCCACGAACATCAACATAGCCATAGTCATCATGATGCGCCTGTAGGTCGTTCAAATGATGGTTAATACCAGTGCTCAGCCTACTCAATCTGCCCAACTTGGACAGCTACTGATGCTTGCATCGAGCAATTTGCCGATTGGTAGCTATACCTATTCGCAAGGTGTGGAGTCAGCGATTGAGTCAGGGGTTGTCTCTGATGAAGCCAGTACGCTTACATTTATGCAAGACTATCTAGCGCTTGCAGTTATTGGCTACGAGCTGCCCGTATTAGGGCTAATAATGTGCGCGCTCAGCCAAGGTCATGAAGCGCTAGCAGCAAATTTAGCACATGATTATCACGCTGGCCTAGAGAGTAAAGAGTTTGTACTGGAGTCGCAGCAGTTGGCACAAGCCATGGTGTCTTGGCTCAACGAAGTCCTGAGTCTTGGCATACCGGTCGAAATACCTGAAGATGGATTTTTGCCGCTATTTGCTCATATTGCTCAGCATTGGCAGCTGCCACTAGCGCAGTCAATGACTACTTATGGATTTGCACAATTAGAGAATATGGTACTCGCTGCTGTGAAGACAGTGCCGCTAGGACAAATGGCAGGTCAGCGTATCCTGTGGCAATTGCAAAGCGATCTGGGTGCTCAGGTTGATGCTCTAAGCGCTAATGTGCAACAGGCTTTCGATGCTTTAATCACATCGATAAATACTATGGATACCTTAGATACAAGTGAAGAACCAGACTGCCAGCAGCTATGCCAAGACCTCTATGAATCGCTTAATATCTCGAATAATTTGCCCAATTTGGCTATTCTCTCAAGCATGCATGAGGAGCAATACAGTCGGTTGTTCCGCTCATAACTGTACTTTTATTTCTATTTATACTTATTAATATACAAACTGTTTTAGGAAATTAATATGTCTCTAACTCCGCTCAAACCAAAACACTCTCACGCTGCATCAGACGTACAGACTGATAGCGATAGCCAGAAACCGTCTTCTGCCTTATCGTGCTTACGCCTTGGTATTGGTGGGCCAGTTGGTAGTGGTAAGACTGCTTTGACGTTAAGGCTATGCCAAAACCTGCGCGATACGGTCAATATGGCTGTGGTGACCAATGACATCTATACCAAAGAAGATTCAGAGTTTTTGACCCGCAATGATGCCATGCCTGCTGAGCGTATCCGCGGTGTAGAGACGGGCGGCTGTCCGCATACGGCTATTCGCGAAGATGCTTCTATTAATCTGACTGCGATTGCTGAGCTACAAGCGACTTTTGAAGGTTTGGAGTTGATTATTATTGAGTCAGGTGGCGACAATCTAGCCGCGACATTTAGCCCAGAGCTGTCTGACTTGACCTTATACGTCATTGATGTCTCTGCAGGCGATAAGATACCTCGTAAAGGTGGCCCCGGTATCACCAAATCTGATTTGTTGATTATTAATAAGACTGACCTTGCACCAATGGTCGGTGCTTCGCTTGAAGTGATGGAACGCGATGCTAAAAAAATGCGTGGCGACAAGCCTTTTGTATTTAGCAATATGAAAACGGGTGATGGGCTAAATGAGATTATCGCCTTTATTAAAGAACATGGCATGCTGGCTTAGCTAGTCGCCCACATCGACAATTAGAATAGTCATAATAAGGAAAAATCGTATGATAAAGACTTTAAAAAACTCTCGCTTTTCACCAGCGCTCTCAGCTCGTCATATTGTATCTGGCTCAGCTGTGCTGATGACATCACTAACGCTACCGACATTGGCACAGGCGCACTCAGGACATATTCACTCGGCTACTATGCAAGCGCCGTCATTTTTGGGCACATTGCAAGCAGGACTGATGCATCCAGTGACCGGCCTTGACCATTTATTTTTGGCAGTCGGTATGGGCATGTTGTTTTATGGTCTACAAAAGCAGCGCTTAGGCATGATGTCATTGACGGCAGGGTTGTCATTAGGCGCGATATTGGGCACGGCTGGCGTACTGATTGGCGGTATTGCATTTGTTGCATCATCTGGGCTAATTGAAGTGGCGATATCACTGTCGGTGGTTGTATTAGCTATGGTCTTGATGAGCCAAAAAAGCAGACAAGAAGCATTCTCTGCTCAGACTCATACAGCACGCACGCCAAGTATTCAGCAGCTGTCATTGTTTGGTCTTGGTGGTCTGGCAGTGTTTCATGGCATGGCACATGCGATGGAAGTACCAGCGAATGTCGGTGTGAGCGGTCAGCTAGGATTTTATGCAGGGATGATGGTCACGATGCTAGCGCTATATGCAGTTGGTACGCTGGTTAGTCAGCAGTTGCAGCAACGCTTTAGTGATAGCTTGTGGTTACAGCGCGGGCTGGTACTGCTAGGATTGAGCGCCGTATTCGCACCTGTTTTGGTGTAAAGCGCGCTTTATAGTACAAGTACGATGTTTGCTGCTGAACTTACTTAGCTATCGAACGCCATAAAAAATGCGCCCCCGATCAAAAGGTCGGGGGCGCATTTTAGTTTTGATAACCGACTACAGCATATCTAAAAAGACAGCTGGTCGTATCAATTACATTGCTTGCTGCTGTTGTTGCTGAGCCGCTAGCAAGTCTTGGTAGCTGACTTCTTTGTCAGTAACTTTACCTTGTGCGATCAAGTAATCTACTACTTGGTCTTCTAGTACTACAGACTCAATGTTAGCGCGCTGCTGCTTGTCATTGGTGTAGTACTCGATAACTTCTGCTGGATCTTCGTAGTTTTCAGCGGCTTCTTTGATGAAGGTTTCTACACGCTCTTGATCTACTTCTAAGCCTTTGGTATCGATAACACGGGCAACGATGATGCCAAGACGGGCAGCACGTAGCGCTTGCTCTTCAAATAGCTCATTTGGCAGCATGTCTTTATCGAAGCTATCAGCATTTGCGCCGAACTGCTGAGAAAAACGTTGCATCATCATGTTGCGTTGACGCTCGATTTCTTGCTCTAGCATCGCGTTTGGTACATCAAACTCGTTCTTTTCTAATAATGCGTCAAAAGTCGCTTGCTTAACTTGGCTACGCGCAGCGTTTTTGATTTCGCGTTCCATGTTTTTGCGTACGTCTTCTTTCAACTTCTCAACGCCGCCTTCTTTTACGCCGAATAGCTCAAGGAACTCTTCGTTGATTTCAGGTAGCTTAGATTTTTCAACCAATTTTACGTTGATTTTGAACTGAGCTTCTTTACCAGCTAGGTTCTCAGCTTGGTAATCTTCTGGGAAAGTTACGTCGATAGTTTTTTCTTCGCCAGCTTTCATGCCTTTGATACCAGCTTCAAAACCTGGAATCATTTGGTTGCTACCGATAACTAGTTTGAAGTCTTCAGCAGAGCCGCCTTCGAATTTTTCGCCGTCGATAGAGCCTTCAAAGTCAAAAGTCACTTGGTTGTCTTTCGCAGCCATGCCCTTTTTCTCAACGAATTCTTCACGTTGCTTTTGTAGGTTTTCGATCATAGTATCAACGTCTTCTTCACTCACTTGTGCAGTGTGACGCTCAACTTCGATCTCATCGATACCTTGTACGTCAACTTCTGGGAAGATTTCAACAGTGGCTTGATATACCAAGAAATCGTCTTCAAGTTTTACGTCGTCGATGTTAGGCATGCCAACAGCACGGATGTCTTCAGATTTGATCGCTTCAAATACAGTATCACGGATTACATCGTTGATAACTTCTTGTTGAATGCCAGCACCGTACTGAGAGCGGATGTGTGACATAGGGACGTTACCTTTACGGAAACCGTCAATCTTGGCGGTTTTCGCAACTTGGCGAATACGGCCTTCAACTTTGTTTTGAATTTTTTCAACGGGCACTTTAACCGTTAGCTGGGTTTCTTTATTAGATAGCTTGTTGGTTGTGACTTGTAAATCTGTAGCCATGTTAATTACACCTTTAGGATTAAGTAGTACGTTTGATTAATGAAATAGTACTTAGGGTTAAATTGTAATAGACAGACCGCGCCTCAAATTACGGGCATGTACGACGGGCTGCCGTTGAAATAAATAGGGGATAGCGATAGCGCACAACGTCAAATTCAGTGCCAGTAGCAATCGCCGCTGATACCAAAAGGCAAATTTGCCCAAGTTGTTAGTGCTATCAAATATCAATCATAAACCGTTAATGCACCGCATAATAACGCTTTTTGGTGAATTATACAGCCAAATAACGGATTTCAACAAAATTTTAAAAGTAGAACAGTATAATCTATCTGTTTATTAAAGTAAAAATTATCTGTTTGATGGCATGTTTCCTTATGTTGCTTGCTCTTGTATGGCTTAATTTTATATAAAGATTTGACCATGTTCATAATCAATAAATAAGATAACGGATAAAAAACAGCGATAAGGTTGTAAACGTATTATGAGTATCAAGTGCACTTGTAGATAGTTATAAATAGAATAGTTATAAGGTGCTTATAAAGGTAGCTGCGCCAATAGATGCTGGATTGCCTGACCACGATGACTGATGCTGTTTTTATCAGCAGCGCTTAGACTCGCCGCACTGGTTTGCAACTCAGGTAACCAAAACAATGGATCATAGCCAAAACCGCCGTCACCATGTAGCGTATCCAAGATTTCGCCATGCCATAATCCTTGAGCGACAATCGGTAGCGGATCATCAGCATGGCGTACCATTGCCAGTACGCAAACGAACATACCTTTGATCGGAGTATCTGGATTTGCTGCGCGGATAGGCTGCAAGTCGGCGATGAGCTTGGCGTTATTTTTACTATCGTTGCCGTGCTCACCAGCGTAGCGAGCAGAGTAGATACCTGGCGCATTACCTAGTGCAGGCACGCACAGTCCTGAATCATCAGCGATAGCAGGCAGTCCACTGATACGGCTCGCATGACGGGCTTTGATAATGGCGTTTTCCACAAAGCTTAGACCATCCTCGATGGCGTCTTCGATATCGAGCTGACCTTGCGGGACAATCGTCACGTCCAAGTTCGCTTCGGCAAATAGCCGTTTAAATTCAGCCAATTTGCCTTTATTGTTACTGGCCAGTACCCATTGGTTGCCAGATGTCGGATGGGTAGCAGTTAACGAGGTATCAGTAGTGCTCATAGAGTTATTCCGTAATATAAAGATAATGAAGAGCTATTATTCGAGTAGGCTTTATTTATCTTCTGTAGCGCTAATCGGTAAATTGTTTGTCGATTGAAGTAGTTATACTAATCATGATAACGCATGAGTTTGGAAGGAGTGTGGTTACTGCTTAATAAATAACCAATCGCTATACAGATTGTACGGGCTATAACATTTGGTAACTGATATTATTGGTCACTATTGCTATAATAGATACCAAGCTAAAGTGAATTATATCTTATAGCTTGTGAATGTTAAGTTAATAAAAGTCTATAAAGTCAGAGACTTGGCTTTTTGGCGAAGAATAATAGCAATAAGTAACCGCTAGGTTAATTTTGGATTCATAATGATACGTGATATTGTATTGAGCAGTACCGTGTATCAAGCGATAAAGTTCATTTCAAACAATAAACTCAGCCAATTTAGTCCGCTATTTTATAGTGTTTTTTGCGGTGTAAAAATAGCGTAAAATTCAGTTTCTATAACCAAGTTTTTATAAACTAACGGCTAAACAGCAAGGATAAAATAATTATGTCAAACATTACTTTACCAGACCTACCATATGCAAAAGACGCACTAGAGCCACATATCAGTGCCGAAACGCTAGAGTATCATCATGACAAGCATCATGCTGCTTATGTAAACAAGCTAAAAGACATGTTGCCAGGTTCTGGTCTAGAAGACAAAACATTGCCAGAAATCATCGTAGCGACTGCTAAAGATGACAGCAAGCAAGGTATGTTCAACCAAGCAGCTCAAGTATGGAACCACACGTTCTACTGGAACTGCATGACGCCAACGAACGGCGGCGGCGAACCTACTGGCGATCTAAAAGCAAAAATCGAAGAAGATTTCGGTAGCTACGACAAGTTCCGTGAAGAGTTCAAAAACGCAGCATTGACTCAGTTTGGTTCAGGTTGGGCATGGCTAGTTGCTGATAAAGTCGGTGGCAAATTATCAATCGCCAAAACGGCTAATGCTGACACCCCACTTGCACATGACCAAGTCGCTGTATTGACTTGTGATGTATGGGAACACGCGTACTATGTAGATTATCGTAACCGTCGTCCTGACTATGTTGACACGTTCCTAGACAAGCTAGTGAACTGGGACTACGCAAACGCAAAATATAAAGGTCAAGATGCTGGCGTTGAAGAGTAACCTTTAACGACTAAGTATTTGATTGACAAAAAGGACACCGCGAGGTGTCCTTTTTTTATGTGATAACTTTCTCTATCGCTTTCTATTTCGATATCTGATCAAAACATATTTTTGATAGAGTAGTGCCATTATGCTATTAGGCGATACCGCCGTTTGCGCCGATATTTTGTCCAGTAACCCAAGCTGCTTCTTCACTGACCAAAAACGCCACCACACGAGCGATATCAACTGGTTCACCGATACGGTTAAATGGTGACATGCTAGCAAGTCTTTCTACCGTGTCATCCGCCTTACCTTGATGAAATAGCTCGGTATCAGTAGGGCCGGGAGATACTGCATTGACCGTGATGTTGCGCTCGCCGACTTCTTTGGCAAATATACGGGTCAGCTGATCGACTGCACCTTTGGTCGCACAGTAAGTGCCGTAACTAGGTAGCAGCATACGAGTAGTCGTACTTGAGAGGTTTACAACGCGGCCACCGTCATTGAGTTTAGTCGCAGCTTCACGCAATGTATTGAACGTGCCTTTTACATTTATAGCAAATATACGGTCAAAGTCTTCATCGGTGGTCTCGGCAATGGGTTTATTAATCATGATGCCTGCGCTATTGACCAAGATATCTGGCTTACCAAACGCGCTGATAGTGGCATCAAACATTGCTTCGACTTGCTTGGTATTGCTGACATCAGCTTGAACGGCGATTGCTTCACCGCCTGCTGCTTTAATCTGGCTTACGATATTATTGGCTGCTGAATCATCACTTGCATAATTAATGACGGTTTTAGCCCCTGATTTTGCGAGCGATAAGGCTATTTGCGCGCCGATGCCTTTTGATGAACCGGTTACAATCGCGACTTTATTTTTTAGTGTTGTCATCGATACTTTCTCCAATAGTATAAGTGAATATCAGCACGCTTATATTGCGTTTTGACTGATGTCTCTTGATTCATAGGATTATAAGTTACCAGTGTGCAAAACGAATAAGTAGAACGATTCTGTATGCTTGTTTTTAGATAAATTTATCTACTGTGTCTATGCGGATGTAAAGTGCATAAATAAGGATGCTCGTTGAAGGTAAGACTTGATGACTAAATGTTTTTCGGCAAATAGGTAATTATGCTTATACAGTATTTATCACTAATGCAGAGTTTCAATCACAGCTATAATACTTAAATAGAGTTATCAGCTATTAGATTTTTTATTTCAAGAATTGATAATGTCTTGTCTTTTTTTCTATGGACGACAGAATGGCAATTCGCGCATAGAGGAATTAAATCGGTTTCGGGATCTATGTCTTTAGGTGCTTCAAATTCCGATACAGGAACTATATGATGAACATGAATAAACCCTTCAGCATATTCTCCATAGAAACTTCCAAAGTTAAATCCGCAAGCAGCACAAGAGTTACCATGGATGGCAATTGCTTGCTTTCTGTATTTAGGATTTCTTTCATATGTAGTTACATAACGTTTTGATTTTTTGCCTTCACTGAAAGATTCAAGTGAATCCTGAAATTTTCCTACAGTTTCATCTGAAGTATAAGCCGTCTTTTTCTCTGAAACTTTGTTAGGAGTGACTCTAGAGATAATAAGATGGTAAGTCTCCTCATTGATAGCTCTTACTCCATCGCGCCAATAGTTAGATTTTCTCGAATCAGGAATTATCTCTAGATAATTTGAATCATCTTTTGCTAAAACTGCTTCTTCAAAGGGTATAAAGTCAGTAATGGTAGCAAAAAAGTCATTTTTATTACTTTCTTTGTCTGGGTAGGTCTTACCGATTTTAGCGATAGCGAAATAGTGAGGAGCATCAGATAGTCTATTTTTCGAGAAAGATTTATTTTTAAGACTTCCCTTGTAGTAAATAACATGAGTGCCTGGCTCTAGATATTTTAAATATCTTTTAGGAAAGTGGTAAAGGATACCAGTTTCATCAGCCCAAGCAGATTCATCGTTTTCAGTTATTATTGCGTACACTCTATTTCCTTATATTTTAAATTTCGCAGTATTATGGCTTCTATATAAGTAGCTTAATTTTTAATTATATCTATCACAAAACCTCAAACCCAAACTTACCCAGCGCTTCACGCAGCATCGCAATATTATAGTAAGCGTGTGCATTGACGGTATTTTGAAAGAAAATATAGAGCGTATCAAAATGCTGTCGCTGATTGGCAATCGCTTGCGCCCAGTCTTGCATCTCTGTCTCACTATAACGATAATCATGGCGATCAGCCGCACTCATCGCATCCCACCAGTTTAGATTATTGCCGTGCATACGCAGATAGCCAGTGCGTTCAGTGAATATCAACCGTGACGGCGGTAATCCGCTGACCTTGGGGTAATCAACGCTGCACCAAATGAGCCCTTGCTGCCGAAAGCTATCGACCACTTGCGGTGTGTGCCAGCCGTTATGACGAAACTCAATAGCGAGTGGATAGTCTTGAAACCAACTGACAAGCTCTGCTAGATAGAGACGATGCTCGCGAGTACGATCAAAGCCGTGTGGGAACTGGAGTAATAATGGTGCTAGAGCATTTGCTTCGATAAGTGGAGATAAGGCGTTTAGAAATGCTTGTGCATGCTCGGCAGTGCCTTTGCGAGCGTGGGTAAAGTCTTGATGCAGTTTGACGGCAAACTTTAACTGGCTGTCGGCTTGCACGTAGGCTTTATTGACCATACCCGCGAACGCTTTTTGCCCGATGAGTGCATAGAAAGTGCTATTGATTTCTACTGCGCCATATTGCTTGGCATATTCACGTAAGAAATCGGTCTTTTTAGTGCCGGTGGAATACAGTGTACCGAGCAAGTCGGTATCGCTATAGCCACCAGTGCCAAGGTAAATACGCGGGGTAGGGGAACTGTCCATGTTGACCACTCACTGCCGTTTTGGGTAATAAAGTTTGCTACGATATCTTTTGTCTTCGGTTATTCACTAAACTATTTCTTACGCGACCAGAGCCATTCAATCAATGCCAGTAGCGCATCGCTATCTGTGCCAACGGCATCTTCATTGTCGCTAAGCTCACGACTATGTAGTTCATGAGAAATAGCTGCACGTCCATCGTTAAAAAGCGATTGCGCGTAGTTGGTCGCGTCATCGACACCCATTAGTTTTACATAGGTAGATTTGTCGAGTTTTTCATCGCTACCTGCAGGCTTACCAAGTGTATCAGTCGTCATGGTGACGTCTAGCACATCGTCTTGGACTTGAAACGCCAGACCGATATGTTGGGCGCACTCTTGTAGTGCCATGCGCTGTGGAGCCGTTGCACCAGCACAGACGCCGCCCATGAGCATCGCCGCTTCAATCAATGCCCCTGTCTTATCACGGTGAATGGCTTCCAAATCATCCTGCGCGATATTGGCACTGGCTTCGGCATTGAGGTCTAGCATTTGACCTGACACCATGCGTCTGGCGCGCGGCGCAAATATAGCCATGAGTTGACTGGCGATATTTGCATCGAATGGTGCAAAGGTTGGCATCTCCGCGGTCAATACTTCAAAGGCTAGTGTCTGCAATACATCTCCTGCCAGCAGAGCCGTCGCTTCATCAAAGGCTATATGCGCAGTCGGCTGACCACGACGCAGCTCATCATCGTCCATACATGGCAAATCATCATGCACCAACGAATAAGTATGTAATAGCTCAACGGCCAATGCGGCACGGCGCGACATATCATAGTCTGAGTCGTTTTCTAGTAGCGCGTCCAGATCAGCATCGAGAGTATCGATATCATCAATGTCATCATTAGGCTCGTTTGTACGTTCATTATTGCTACTATTAATACTGGCAAAAGCGCTAGCAACCATCAGGGGGCGTACCAGTTTGCCTTGACCCGTCATCACATAACGGCAGGCATCTACTAGCGGGCTAGGGAGCTTGGCATAAGCAAACAAGACCTCGATGTCTTGCGCCAATTGCTCGCGTACAGCGCTATGAAACTGCTCAGTGCTTTGGAAAGAGACAAAGTTAGAAGGGATAACGCCAGTAGAGGTAGTGCTAGAAGTAAAGGAAACAGTCATAATCCAACCATTTATTAGGGATACAGTAAAACTTATTAGGGATAAGATAAAAACGCTATTAGTGTAGCATGATAGGTCATATCGCTTATGTGACACACGGTATCAATTGATTGTTTTTTGCATTTTTCTACCGAAGTTTATTTAAAAACAGTGCAATCTTAGCTGCAATATAACGACAAGATTTCGTTACCGATGGATGATGTCACTCTCTGGTTGAATATGTTCTGATAAAAGAGCAAGCTAGGCTGGCACGTTAATCTTATTACCGTAGAAAAGTGGTACTGAATGCTGACACTGAATAGCTAGCACTGACCAAGTAGCATCGATCAATTGGCACTTATTAGATAGCGCCAACGGACTGTCGTTCCAAAGAAGGCATGCATGAAGTCAACAACACGAAATAAATCTAAATTAACAATTCAGTATACATTTATTCACTAAAACACTTTTAGCGTAAGGTAAATGCTTGCAAGTGATTTAAGAGTGACTTGCGAGTATGGTATTAGCTTGTGACAGTTAGGGGCATAATCCCCTACACTAATTGACGTGAAAATGGTCTGATGGTGACCCTACTGGGTTTTTTCTCAGGATGTTCAATCGTCGATACCGAGTGTTAGACCAAATCTCAGTCAATATTTTGAACATCAGTACCTGCAACAGCAGTATATAAATGAAGCGTCATATGATGTCATGCAAGAGACGCAAAATACGTGCATCATGATGAACGCTGGATAATAAAGACATCTTCACTTGTGAGCTGGTTATATGTTTGTCTTTATAACATGACAAGCGCACAGTGCTATTACCCATTTTACTAACAGTAACTGGCTATTTATTTTAATTCAAAACGTAGCTTTCGTTATATAGAAAGGAGTTTCAAATGGTATACCAAGGAAATCGCATCACGGTGACAATGCTAGAGGATGGCATCGCCAACATGCAGTACAACGCCGAAAATGAGAGCGTGAACAAATTTGATGCCGAAACCAACAAGCAGTTTGGTGAAGCAGTTAGTGCGTTAGAAAAAGCCGACAACGTAAAAGGTCTTATCGTTACTTCAGCCAAAGGCGTGTTTATCGCTGGTGCTGATATCACAGAATTCGTCGGTTCTTTCAAAAAATCAGAAAGCGAGATCAAAGATTGGGTCGTTCATGTTAATGACGCTTTCAATCGTTTTGAAGACCTACCATTCCCTAAAGTTGCGGCTATCAATGGCGCGGCAATGGGCGGCGGTTGTGAAATGACTTTGGTTTGTGAATACCGTGTCATGAGTGACAAAGCGATCATCGGTTTACCAGAAACTCAGCTAGGTATCTTCCCAGGTTTTGGCGGTACAGTTCGTAGTACGCGTATCATCGGTATCGATAACGCACTTGAGCTGATCGCGACTGGTAGCCCAAAGAAAGCATTGGCAGCATTGAAGCTAGGCTTGGTTGACGCGACTGTACCTGCTGATGACTTGCAAGATGCAGCAATTGATCTAGTTAAAAAATGTATCTCAGGTGAGCTTGATTGGAAAGCAAAACGTGAAGAGAAATTGGCTCCAGTTAAGCTAAACCAACTTGAGCAAGCAATGGCGTTCAACAGTGCCAAAGGTGCTATTTTCGCTAAAGCCAATCCTAAGCAATACCCAGCACCATCGCTAGCAATCGAAGCTATTGAAAAACACGTTAACCTACCACGTGACAAAGCAATCGAAGTAGAAGCGGCTGGTTTTGCTAAAGCGGCTAAAACCCCACAAGCAGAAAGCTTGGTTGGTCTATTCTTAAACGATCAATTGGTCAAAAAATTAGCAAAACAGCACAGCAAACAAGCACATGACATCAGTGAAGCCGCTGTACTAGGCGCTGGTATCATGGGTGGCGGTATTGCTTATCAAGCAGCCAGCAAAGGCTTGCCAATCATCATGAAAGATATCAAGTCTGAGCAATTAGACCTTGGTATGGGCGAAGCAAGCAAATTGCTTGGCAAAATGGTAGAACGCGGCAAGATGACCCCAGCAAAAATGGGTGAAACCTTAAGCCGTATCCGTCCTACTTTGAACTACGGTGATTTTGCTGAGACTGATATCGTAATCGAAGCCGTTGTAGAAAATCCAAACGTGAAGCGTGCGGTACTAAAAGAAGTAGAAGGCTTGGTAAAAGACGACTGTATCCTAGCGTCAAACACCTCGACCATCTCTATTACGTTCCTAGCAGAAGCGCTTGAGCGTCCAGAAAACTTCGTCGGTATGCATTTCTTCAACCCAGTACACCGTATGCCATTGGTCGAAGTTATCCGCGGTGAGAAATCATCTGAAGAAGCCATCGCAACTACCGTTGCCCTTGCTTCTAAAATGGGTAAAGTGCCAGTAGTAGTTAACGACTGCCCAGGTTTCCTCGTAAACCGTGTATTGTTCCCATACTTTGGCGCGTTTGACTTGCTACTGAAGCAAGGTGCTGACTTTGCTCATGTCGATAAAGTTATGGAAAAATTCGGCTGGCCAATGGGCCCTGCATACCTAATCGACGTGGTCGGTCTAGATACAGGTGTACATGGCGCAGCAGTAATGGCGGATGGTTTCCCTGATCGTATGAAGCCTGACTACAAAGGTGCCATCCAGCATCTATATGAGAACGAGCGTCTAGGTCAGAAAAACGGTATCGGTTTCTATAAGTACGAAACTGATAAGCGTGGTAAGCCAAAGAAAGTTGCTGATGAAGCCACTTACGAGTTGCTAAAAGCCACAACTGACAGTGAAAAGCAAACGTTTGATGATCAAGCAATCATCGATCGCACTATGATTGCCTTCTGCAACGAAACCGTTCGCTGCCTAGAAGATAACATCGTAAGCACACCAAGCGAGGCCGACATGGCGATGATCATGGGCGTAGGTTTCCCGCCATTCCGTGGTGGCCCTTGCCGTTATGTCGACCAAATGGGTCTAGATAACTACTTGGCACTATGTGAAAAATACGCACATCTTGGCAAAGCTTATGAAGCGCCACAAAAGATTCGCGACATGGCAGCCGCAGGCGAGACTTTTTACGCAACAGCGTAATAGTCAGTCATTACTAGGATGAAGTGCAGTACGTTTGCTATTTTGCATGAAAGCAATTGAGACATGAATCGTCTCCAATAGCGAACGTACGATTATAGTTGGTTCAGTTTAATGCTAGTACGAGTAAATCAAGCGCAAATGTACCTATTGTACTTTGAGCGGGGTTAACAAGGTAATAGTCGTAAATTGGACTGACTACACTGACAATAAAAATTGAAAAGGAATATGGTATGACAACTTTAAGTCCAAAAGATGTGGTCATCGTAGATGGCGTACGCTCGGCAATGGGCAAAACCAAAAACGGTATGTTCCGTCATGTACGTGCTGATAGCATGTCAGCGGAACTAGTACGTGCGCTAGTAGAACGTAATGACTTTGATACCAATGATATCGAAGACATTATCTGGGGTTGTGTCAACCAGACGCTAGAGCAAGGCTTGAACATCGGTCGTAACATCGGTTTGCTAGCTGGTATCCCAAAGACTGCTGGTGGCCAAACGGTTAACCGTCTATGTGGTTCTTCTATGCAGGCACTACATACTGCCGCTGCACAAATCATGACCAACCAAGGTGATGTATTCATTATCGGTGGTGTTGAGCACATGGGTCACGTCGGCATGATGCACGGTGTTGATCTAAACCCTGCTGCTTCTAAGCACTATGCAAAAGCGTCAAACATGATGGGCTTGACTGCTGAAATGCTAGGTCGTATGAACAATATCACGCGCGAAGAGCAAGACGCGTTTGGTCTTGAGTCACATCGCCGTGCATGGGCTGCAACCACTGAAGGTCGTTTCGACAATGAAATCATCGGTATCGAAGGTCATGATGCTGCTGGACGTCTGCAACTATGTACGGTTGATGAAGTAATTCGTCCAGACGCAACGATGGAGCAAATGCAAAAGCTACGTCCAGCGTTTGATCCAAAAGGCGGTACAGTAACAGCGGCAACCTCATCTGCATTATCTGACGGTGCGTCAGCGATGCTAGTCATGAGCGCACAAAAAGCTAAAGATCTAGGTCTAAAGCCACGCGCCCGTATCCGTAGTATGGCTGTGGCTGGTTGTGATGCCGCTATCATGGGTTATGGTCCTGTACCTGCTACCCAAAAAGCATTGAAGCGTGCTGGCATGAGCATCGATGATATGCAAACCATCGAGCTAAACGAAGCATTTGCTGCTCAAGGTCTATCAGTGTTAAAAGGTCTGAACCTATCTGACAAGCAAGACATCGTTAACATCAACGGTGGTGCCATTGCTCTAGGTCATCCACTAGGATGTTCAGGTGCTCGTATCACAGTGACATTGCTAAACGCGATGGAGCAGTCAGATACTGAAATCGGTCTAGCGACAATGTGTATTGGTCTTGGCCAAGGTATCGCTACTATTATTGAGCGTGTTTAATCTCATTTACATAAACAAGATTATTTGAACACTTAATAAGTAGCTACTCGCTAACGAAAAACCTCTAGTCATAACGGCTAGAGGTTTTTTTATGGGTCAAATTAATAGTTGGTAAGCTAATAGATCACAGAGTCGAAAAACACAGTATTACGGCGATTAAAAATTATCTCCATTGACGCATTCATGAAACTATGACTAAATAAGAGAAAGATGAACCATGGCACTGTTTATGATAATTCTAAAATAGTTTTTAGTTGCAACTGTCAGCCGTACAAGGAGTGTACTATGTCTACTATGATTAATGATCGCACCTATCGAATCGCTCGTGAGAATACCCAAGCGATGATTGTCGATGTGCAAGAGCGCTTAACGCCGCATATCTATGATCACGAAAATATCGTCAAAAAAACCGTTACCTTGATTAAAGGGCTGCAAGCGCTCAATATTCCAATTATGCTCAATGAACAATATAAAAAAGGATTGGGCGATACCTTGCCAGAGCTGCGCGACGTACTCGAAGGAGACAATGCCAAGAGCTTTGAAAAGGTCACCTTTAGTGCCTGCGATAATAATGATTCATGGCACCATCTAGCGCAGCAGAACCGTAGTACTGTACTGCTTTTTGGTGCTGAAGCTCATGTCTGTATTATGCAGACGGCACTGGATTTATTGGATAATGGTATGCAGCCTGTCATTATTGGGGATGCAGTGGGTTCTCGTTTTCCTTATGACAAAAAGCAAGCAATTCGCCGTATTCGCCGTGCAGGGGGGGTGATCAGTACTGTAGAATCAATCTTATTTGAGCTATGCCGTAGCAGCGAAGATCCTGCGTTTAAAACCATTATTAATTTGATTAAGTAGGTGGTTAAGCTTTAGTTGCTTAAAGGCTTGGATAAATAGGGATTCAATTTGACCATTTATTTTCTAATTTATAATAGATAGCGCTTGGTAAAATAAGCGCTATTTTTTTGATAACGGTAATAGTCTTTTAACCATTGTTTGATACCAAACTAACTATAATATCTTGAGCAATGAAACTTAAAATAGCTAGAACTTATAAGCATTAAACCAATAACTAGAGAAAACCAGAGAAAATCAATGTCGCAAGCCAGCTCTATATCAGTCACTCATTCCGAATCTACTTCACATATCGACATCGACGATGTCACTCATTTCTTATTAGAGTTAGATGCGCTCAAACGCGTTAATCGCCGCAGCTATGTGACACAGACCACTCGCAAAGAAAACTCTGCCGAACATTCTTGGCATCTAGCAATGGCCTGTTGGTCAATTGCTGAATTATTTGCACTAGACGTCAATCATGAAAAATTGCTGAAGATGGCGTTGGTTCATGATTTAGGTGAGATTGATGCTGGCGATACTTTTTTATATGCTGATACGCGTACTGATGCACACGTCGAAGAGCGTGCCGGCATTGCCAGACTGCAACGTGAGCGAGGCAATGGCATTAGTGATTTGAGTGAGGTTTGGGAAGCGCAAGAAACAGGAAGCAGCAAAGAGAGTCAGTTGCTCAGAGTCGTTGATCGCTTATTGCCGTTTTTACTCAATCTAAATACCAACGGTAAAACGTGGGTTGAGCTTGGCGTTACGCGCTCGCAGGTGGCGGGTGCGCATGCATTTATCGAAGACAGCTTTCCTCCTATCCATGATTGGCTCTCACATAATATTGAATACGCAACTCAGCAAGGCTGGTTAATTGACGCGTAAGTCTGCATAAGTAACAGGCATAAAAAAAGCCCAGTTAAGCATTATGATTCACGCTTAACTGGGCTGATATTTTCAGTGCTTTTATACAAGCATGTTATTAAGCGTTTGCCATTCCTAGCAATTGACCCATTTGCACGACGCTATTGGCTTGCATACCATCTAGCCAGTCAGCCTTTGCTGCTTTTGGTAATACTACGATAGCCGTTGAGCCTAGATAGAAGCGTCCGAGCTCTTCGCCTGCTGCAAACTGCATATCGTGATCCGCTTCCTGTATATCATCCGTGCGGGTAATTTTGCCAGTGGCGACGGTTTCAATACCAGCGACGATCATAGCACCAACCATCACAACAGCTGCTTTGCCATACTTGGTATCAAACATACAGACCAGACGTTCATTACGCGCAAACAAGTCTGGCACGTTAGCCGCCGTAGTATTGTTGACCGAAAACAGTGTACCAGGTACATAGCGAGTCTTGGTCAATGTGCCAGTAAACGGCATATGCACACGGTGATAATTACTAGGTGCTAAGTAGATAGTTGCAAAACTACCATCAGCGAAATAACTGCCATCTTCACTATCAGCAAGTAGTTGGCCGACATCATAGTGACGACCTTTGGCTTGTAGTAGTTTATGGTCTTCGATTTGTCCTAGCTGAGAGATAATACCGTCCGCAGGGCTCACGATACCGTTTGCAGTAGCGTCGATGGTACGAGCATCTTCTTTTAACTCACGAGTGAAAAAGTCATTAAAACTCTCATAAGCGTTAAGGCTTTGGCGTTCGTACTCGTCTAAGCTGATATTATAAGCTTTGGCAAAGCTACGGATAAAGGTACGTTTGACATAAGGGTGGCGACTGGCGGCCAAACGTCCAGCGACTTTACTGAGCTTTTGCTGCGGTACAAGCTGTTGTAAGGTGGTAAATACATTCATAATAAGGCTACCAAAATAAGGTGTAATGTAAGAAATAATAGTTAAGTTAATGACGGTATTTTATCATGGACAGCATATTATTGTATGGCCATAATCTGTTAAGGAATTAGTAAATGAAAGCACTCATACAACGGGTGAAGCACGCTAGTGTGGTCGTCGATCAACAGTGTATTGGTGAGATTGAGCATGGGGTATTGGCATATATTGGCTTAGGGCACGAAGACGATTTCGCCGCTGCCCAGCGTATGATTGACAAAATATTGACCTATCGCATTTTTGAAAATGACGAAGATCCTGCCAAATTTGGTAAACTGGATAAAAACGTTCAGCAGGTCGGTGGTGGGCTATTATTAGTTTCACAATTTACCTTGATGGCAAAAACAGACAAAGGTCGCCGACCAGACTTTGGTGGTGCGATGGCACCTGCTGCGGCGCAAGCGCTATTTGAACAACTGGTCGATTATGCCAAAACTAAGTATCCAAATGTGGCAACTGGTCAGTTTGGTGCGGATATGCAAGTGTCGAGCGTTAATGATGGGCCGCTTAATTTTTTACTAGAAATCTGATTTTAGAGTGTCATCAAGCTGTCATAATTAATCCGTTTAATAGGTAGAGACTGGTGAGTATATATCGCCTTTTTACATGCTAGATTTTGTCCGCTAACACCGAGAATGTCCTATGTATAATGAGCAAATTTTGATTGTGGAAGATGAGCCTGCGATTCGTGAAATGGTTGTCATGACGCTAGAGATGGCTGGGTTTGATAGCTTGCAAGCGGCAGATGTGTCAGAGGCGCATCAGCAAGTGGTCGATCATAGACCGTCACTGATACTGTTAGATTGGATGTTGCCGGGTGACAAGAGTGGTGTGGATTTTTGTCGTATGCTAAAAAACGACGAGCTACTCTCTGAAATACCAGTCATTATGCTAACGGCAAAAAGTGAAGAAGACAGTAAGGTGCATGGTCTAGATGCAGGCGCAGATGATTATATGACCAAGCCTTTTTCGACTCGTGAGCTGATTTCTAGAATCAAAGCCGTACTACGCCGCAGTAGCGCGATGAGTAGCGACAAACCTATCGAAATTGGACAGTTAAGTCTAGATACCAAGAGTCAGCGCGTGACAGCTGCAGGTAAAATCGTTGATGTTGGGCCCACAGAGTATCGCCTATTGGCATTTTTTATGAGTCACCCTGAGCGCGCCTATACACGAACGCAGCTGCTCGATCAGGTATGGGGCGGCAATGTATATATCGAAGACCGAACCATCGATGTGCATATCAAACGTCTACGTAAATTACTGCGACCTTATGACTGTGATACATTGATACAGACGGTACGTGGAACAGGCTACCGATTTTCTAGCCTGATTGAGCCAAGTTAATCTTGTACAAATAATGCCGCAGCGATATAAAGGCCGCGGATAGTGGTAAGGATAAGAGATGGACAAGATAGCGCCAGCACAAAGTGAGCAATCAGCTCTATTAGAGCAAATATCTACTCAAAGTACAGCGGAGCAACTCAAAAAAATCGGCAGTGCATTACGAGCCTTGCGCGATGCAGTGATTTTGCTCAATAATAATGACGGTCTAGAATGGTGGAATCAGGCGGCACAAGACTTATTGCTGCTACAGCCAGAGGACAAAGGTCAGAACATCTTTGACTTTATTACTGTACCTGAGTTCCGCCAGTATTATGAAGGTACAACGATACCTAACGATGGCGTCCATATAGAATCGTGGCGAGATCCTAGTCGCTACTTGAAGTGCGAACTGACCCCTTTTGGGGATGAAAAATTGCTGTTTGTATATGACGTGACTCGCCTGCGGCACTTAGAGCAAATGCGTCAGGATTTTGTGGCGAATGTCTCGCATGAGCTTAGAACACCATTGACTGTGATGATGGGCTACCTAGAAAATTTCTCCGATCAGCCAGATATGCCGCCGCAATGGCGTCGCGGTTTTGAGCTTATGACGCAGCAAACTGCCCGTATGAACAGAATCGTGAACGACTTGCTGCTATTGTCTAAGATTGAAATCGAAGAGTCACACGAGCTGCATTACATAGATATGACTAAGCTACTAACCAATATCTACGACGATGCCCAAGCGTACAACCAAGCGTACAAACACATCATTCATTTGCATATAGATACGTATGATGGGCTCTACGGGTCAGAGATGTACTTAAATAGTGCGCTATCCAATCTAGTAATCAATGCCATCAAATATACACCAAAAGGTGGCAATATCACTATAAGCTGGACAAGGACGTCTGATGGCTGCCGTTTCGCGGTCGAAGATGATGGGATCGGTATTGCGTCAGAGCATATCGCCCGTTTGACAGAACGTTTCTATCGTATCGACAAAGGTCGCAGTCGTGCGACAGGTGGTACGGGGTTGGGATTAGCGATTGTAAAGCACGTATTACACCAGCACGAAGCACAATTGCAAATCGATTCAGTAGAAGGGGAAGGATCGACATTTAGTGTGGTATTTCCTTCAAACTACGTCAGATCCGTCACAGCCAATTAATACGATTTCTAGTCTGTATTAGCGTTGGTTTTTCGGCTTCAGTTTTGTGATTAATGCAAACTTAGGACTACTTCAGCTCGGGACAACGATATACTTTTCTGTATCCGTTAATCCTTTTGCAAAAGCGGATAAGGGTTGACCGCACTGCCATTAATATAGATACCATAGTGTACATGTGTCGGTGTTCCTTTTGCATTACCGCTATCACCCACATAACCGATTACGTCGCCCTGATTGACCCAATCATTGGGAGAGATGTCAGCATAGTCTTCTAGATGAGCGTAGTAATGTCCTGCGCCACCAGGCCCTACCACCACAACCACGCGTCCACCCAATGTGTTCTCACCAACCTTGCTTACTACGCCTTGCGTGGTCGACTGTACGGGAGTATTGCGCGGCGCAAAGATGTCGATGCCTTCGTGGGAGCGGCCTTGACTACGTGCTGCACCCCAAGTGTCTGTCAGGTTTCGTTCTGGTAGTGGACTGGGTAAGCTGTTTTCGGTCGGCAGTTCTTGTTGCAATAGACTTAATTGCTGCCATTTGGCAACCACAAATGACTGCGTCTGTTGACTGATACTGGGTAGTAGCTTATCAAAGACAAATAACAGTGCTAGCAATATGATAGCCTTAATCAATAGGCTTATTAAACGACTAAAAAAAGAAGGTCTGGGAGGCTGGTTGTTTCCATCTGCTAGCATTGATGTCTCATATATGTTTTATGTCATTTGAGATTTTATTATAAAAGCTTCGTCTGATAACGTATGTATCGCATTGTTATCTATCGTTTTTACCCCCATAGATATTCTTATGGTTAAGGATATAGACAGTAAATACAGTTTTATCTACTTAACATTTCTGCTGAGCATAGACAGTTGCTACTGATGGTTAATACTTTATGAATGATGCTTTTAAACCTGCTGATATTTCTGCCACGCGCGAAACAGCGCTGGTTATCGATACCGAAACAGATCAGGGCAGTGATCCCAGACCTATCCAAGTTGCTACTATCAATGTAGCAACTGGTTTCGAGTGGATGAAATACTTTAACAGTGGTCGATCTATTTCACCTATTGTCATAAAGGTGCATGGTATTACTGATGATGATGTGGCTGGACTGGAGCGATTTGAGTTGGAGCAGTTTGAGTTACCAGAGTACTTGATTGGTCATAACGTACGTTTTGATTGGCGAGTGATTGGCAGTCCTTCTGCTAAGCTAATTTGTACGGTGAGACTTGCGCGGGCCGCCTTTCCAGAATGGCGTGCTTACGGTCAGTCTAAATGTATCGAGCAGTTATTGGGTAAGGGTGAGGCGAGTGCAATGACGATTGCCGCTCATGATGCGCTTGGCGATGCTCGAATGTGCTATTTGCTGTATCAAGCATGCTGCGAGCGTCTAGAGATTGCGCCGACAGATTTTGCAGCGGCACATGCTATTTCCAATAAGGCGACCCCTGTGAGCAAGATGCCGTTTGGTAAGCATAAAGGCAAGCCGATCAAAGATGTGCCCATCAGCTATGTTAAATGGATGATAGGCAATATTCATAACATGCAGCCGTCGCTGTATTCGGCATTGACTAAACGCTTAAAACTAGATGAAGCAGAAAACGCAGAAAAGTAATCTGAGTTGTTACGTAGCTAATATATAAGGGGCTACATGACAATAAGCTTATGGCTGTTCGTGCAACCATGTCACCGCCATCTGCCATAACTGCGGTGCTTTTATATTGGTCTTACTACTGAAATAGCGCATATGACCGATATGATTTAGTCCAAAATCCTCAGGGTCTAAGAATCGCTTTTCTACGGGCATTTTTGTAAATACCCTTATCATATCGTCCATGTTTTCACTGTTGGCGATATCATCATCGCTAAAGCCAAGCCACAATGCCGGCATGCTAAGCTCATCATAGAAATGCGTGTGTATGCTTTTGCCAAATGCGGTTTTGATATAGCCCGCACCATTGCACCATTCACGCCATTGACGAGCCACACCGCGTGGCAGTGGCTCACCCATACCGATTTTGTCTGACGGGGTATAGCCTAGTGTTAAATTAGTGAATGGAATAAACGCATCCATAAAGCCCATGGCTTTGAGCTTATAGGGCATGCCCATATTTTTGATACGTCCTGACGAGCAAGCGACATTGAACACTGAGCCAATCGCCTGATAGTTGGGCATCAAGCCAATGAGCTGACCACCTGCGCTATGACCGATAAGATGATAAGACGCATCAGGAAACTCATCTTGTAAGGCATCAAGTACAGCTGGCATGTCATGGCGACCCCAACTGATCAAGGAAGCGCTACATTTTGCCAGATCGGTCGATAGGGACTCACCGATTCCTTCGTTATCAAAGGTCAGCACCCCAAAGCCGCTTTCTGCTAGATAGGTCGCAAAATTATGATAAAAGTGACGCTTAATACCTGTGGCAGGTGCCATCATGATTGCTTTTTTTGTCGCATCTTTAGGACGATAGACAGTGGCTGCCAATGCTTGGTTGCGATCGGTCATGATGCTTAATGAGTAAGTATCAATATTGCTCGCGTCATTCGTATTGCTTTTACTAGTGAGATTGCTATTAACCACAGAGCTTGATAGCTCGGCAGTAGGAGAGGTGTTGTGATTATCCATGGGTATACCTTAGTATTTTTATTAGTAGATAATGAATATCGAACTATGATGAACAATAAATGCGCATCTTAAAAGTGTAGTCGTTGCGTAGTGATAAATCGTTGTGACTATGTGGTAGCATTGCTTATGTTAAGATAAATGCTGGCAAGACAGTTGCTCAAATATGACTTACAAGTTTTGTATAGCTTGGCTGAGTTTGTCTTATGAATCATGTGCATGACAATATAAATGATAGGTGTCGGTATGCAGCCTTCACTAATAACAAGCACTCAATAAAAACTGACAGGTAATTAAGGAAGCTATATGCAAATGAAAATCAACGATGATACTTATGACGTAATCACAAGCAAAGACATTACAAATATTGAAAAAGCAGTCGACAAGTCTGCCCTATCAATGCCGCTCGTGGCTGTGTATTGCGGTTCACGCTTGGGCAATGGTGACGTGTATGAACAGGCGGCGCGTGAGCTTGGCAGTGCCTTAGCAAACAATGGTATGGGGCTAGTATATGGTGGCGCTAGTATCGGTCTGATGGGCGCAGTTGCGGATGAAGTAATCAATGGCGGCGCGCAAGCAGTGGGTGTGATTCCAACCTTTATGCTCAAGCACGAAATCGCTCACGAGCAGCTGACTCGCTTGCATTTGACTGACACTATGCACACGCGTAAGACAGTTATGGCAGAGTATGCCGATGCCTTTATCACGCTACCAGGCGGGCTCGGAACATTAGAAGAGATTATGGAAATCGCTACGTGGCGTCAATTGTACCAGCACGAAAAACCAATGATCATTTTGAACATCAATGGTTTTTATGACCGTATGATTGAGCATTTGAAATATACCACTGAGCAAGGCTTTATGAAGCAGGAAGATTTAGATCGTCTAGTGGTGTGCAATACCATCAGCGAAGCGATCGATATGCTACAGACAGTAGTGACCATAGATGATGCTGTGGATACAGAAAAGATGGCAGGCAGTAATAGTTAAGCCGTATAGCTATGAATACACAGCAAATGCTTAAATATTAAAAGCTATTGCAAAAAAGGAGCAGATAACCAAATCTCGGTTATCTGCTCCTTTATTATATGTATTAACAACCTATCAGAGAGTCATACCTATTAGGCATCAGCAGGCGTGAGATCGTCCAATGCTACTTCACGAATACTATGATTGACATGAGCCATCGCAATTGGAAATCCACGCTGTTCAGCGAGCTGACGTGCAACCTCATCGACAGCGAGGCTATCGTTATGGACAAGATATGACCACTCATGGGCATAGCGACTACGATTCAGAGGTGTATCGTTCTCTATCAAGCCTAGATTTGTCAGCTCATTAACTATTTGATCAGCGGCAATCAAGGTCGAAGATGCTTTGACGTTTTCTGCACGGGCATAGCGTATATTAGAGTATAAACTCACATCAGCGACTCGCAGCGTATCATCCTGTCCGGGAATCTGCTGCCCACCGTATAGCGCATTACCAACAGTACGTGCACTGTTAAATGTCGGTACAAACTCCGCCACATATTCAATCGCTTGCTGACTACGTGCCTGTAGGGGCGCTTTATCCCAACCATCTTCAATGTAGTGCACATATTGCTGTGGCAGTTTTGGCTGCGCACTGTCTTCACTTGATGCGACAAGACCATCATCAAACAAAGTAATGGCTTTACTCATACCATGAATCTGAAAGTATCCGCCAGGGTAGGGAGTAAGCTGCGCCATGCCTTCTGGCGTGCCTCGTTGACCATAGACGATAATCTCTGGTATCTGTCCACCAGCATCGCCCCAATGAGTCACATAAGACGATTTGAACTCGACCATACGTGTGACTTCGACACCAACCATATCGTCGATGACACCCGTACGGAATCCGCAAGCATTGACTAGGTAATCAACTTCGATAGACTCAGGCTGAGAGGCATGTTCTTGACTATGAATCTGTTGATAGTCGATACGCCATTTGGTGACATGATGCTCAGCGTTGGTACAATTCTCACAATCTACCGGCACGACTTTTTGCACAGCAGTTTCGGTAAATACATGCGCATTGTCGTACTCTTCGAGCGCAAGCTTAGCAGAAGCGGCTAAACGAAAAATATTCCAACCATATTCTTGGACAACAATTAACGGAAATTTAACTTTGTTTAAATCCAAGTATCTAGCGACTGGAATCATCCATTCATCAATCGTGCTTGGTACAGCGACTTGCTCACGTTCAGACAGCTCAATCAATTGCTCATGGCTGTAGAGTTGATAGTAATCTTCAGGCTCACCCAATACCTTATTATTAGCATCTTGCTCGATCAATTCTTGATAAGCATCGGTCAAAATGTCTAAACGCGGTAGTAAATCTTCAGGCAGTCCTTCGTCACGTGTCGGTACAGCAAACACAGTAGGACGGACGTCAATAGTATGCGGATACAAACGCAAAATATCGATACATTGCTTAAGCAGCGCTACGCAATCTTCGTCCGGTATTTCACGGTACAAGTTACCACCTGCATGCAAATGACACATAGGTGGTCCATCAATGAGAGATTTTTTCTTTTCAAACAAATAGGTCTCTAATCCTAACGCAGCAAGTCGAATCGCAATCGTCGATCCCGCAGTACCGCCGCCCAAAATGCCAACACGCTTTTTAGGTTGAGTGTTTTGTGCCCCATAAGATAACACCCCAGAATGAGCGTCACGATTAAAGGATTGAGCGTATTTTTTATCAAAAGACTGAGTCATTGTCGTCGTTGTATCCTTAATAGCATATGTATTAGGCCGTGCTCGGTATATGTATCAAATGTTCTATATTTCTTAATATGAGTGCGAAGGTAATTAAGTTCAACACACAAATCTGAACTTCAATAGTCATCTTTTCTATTGTTTAGCCATTCTTCATCTCTATAGGTTTATTTTACGAAGAACTACAGACAATATGATGGGAAATACGTAAGAAGATGCATGAGTTTTGTCAACGAGTCGCTATATGTGTGAATTTTTTCAGACAAACGAGCCTGTCTAAAAATAGAGTAAACGAGAGAAGTGGCAAACTTGTGAAATCGAAAATAAGCTCGTTTTATTGTTTTGTAAAATTCGACCGCTTTTGTAAGTATATATTGGTAGCCGAGATAACTTAAATGCATATGCTATATTCATTTTGCTTAACAAGAAGCGTAGGTTCTGTTTTGATGACTGTTCAGAATTACAAAGGTCAAAATTAATAATAGGGACAGTCGACAAAGTAAACAACCACAGGCTTATCGCTATAAAAAATACGACTAAAATTACAAGGAAGTTATGATGAAAAATATAATGATGTTATCGGCATTAACAGGTGTATTAACACTAATTGGCTGTACTACTTTAAAAAACGTAGTCGGTAATGATATGTCGGGTACGCATGAAGTACAGGCAACGACCAATCATACAGCGCCAGTTACTAGTAAGAATGGGGTGTTGGTAGATGCTACTAACCATATGACGTTATATACGTTTGATAAAGACTCTATGAATAAGTCAGATTGCGGTGCAGCTTGCCAAGTTGTTTGGCCAATTTTCAAAGCGCCTAGTGATGCTAAAGCTTCAGGTCAGTTTGCTGCATTTAAGCGTGAAGATGGCAAATATCAATGGGCAATGAACGGTAAGCCTTTATACTTCTATGCTAACGATACAAAAGTTGGTGACAAAGACGGTGATGATAAACTTGGCGTTTGGCATGTTATTCCAAGTAAATAGTATGCATTAGATATAAACTGAATCGAAAACGTTAAGACAAAAAGAGACCATCCCAGATTCTGTGTAACTGCCATTTAGATTAAATGCCTGCTTATACGGTCATCAAACATAATCATAAAACGATTCAAAGCAGACGTCCAGTTACGAATGGGCATCGACCACTTTTTGGATGCCTGCTGGGTAGCTAAGTACACCACTTTAAATGCTGCCTGATCAGATGGGAACACCTTACGCTTATTCACTGCCGTCCGAATCACGCTGTTTAGCGACTCAATAGCATTGGTGGTATATATGACTTTTCTGATGTCTTTAGGGTAATT
>NZ_JADQAN010000019.1:0-63837 GCF_022129425.1 Psychrobacter sp. Ps1
TCTGCCTTATGCATTCTTCTGTTATTTGTCACTGCTATTGACGCTGCTATTCGGGTTCACGGGGCTGACGATTAGTCGGGTTAAAGAGGGGAAGGTGACTCAAAACCAGTAACAATTGATATTGTTAGAGATAATAAGAGTGTTGATTAATACTGATCCCAGTACGGATTGTCACCGAATTGCTCTGCAATAAAATCAATCAAGTAACGACAACGCTGCGACAAAAAACGATTCTTTGGATAAACAGCATAAGCGGTTAGGGTTGGCAGTTGATAGTGTTGGAATACAGGTACAAGCTCGCCAAGCGCCAGTTGTTTATAAGCAATAAAAGTCGGCACAAAGGTAATCCCATGCCCTTTGACTGCCAAATCCACTAAGAACTCACCATTGGTGGCTTTGATTTTGGCATCTATCGTACGATGATGACTTCTGCCTTCAGTATCCACCAAGTTTATACTATTGGTTTGACCGAGACTGTATTGCAACAGCGCATGGTTGTCTAAATCGTCTAGCGTCTCAGGCATGCCCATTCTTGCCAAATAATCAGGACTGGCGCAAATCACACAACGAATCAATGCCAACTTTTTTGCTTGATAGCTAGAATCTTGTAGCTCCCCGATTCGAATGGCCAACTCATAGCCTTCTTCAATCAAATCAATACGTCGGTCAGAAAAATCCAGATCGAATCTCAGATTGGGATGTTTATTGGCGTATTTATCAATCACATCGTTCAGATGCATGAGTCCAAAGGACAACGGCGCTGTCATCTTCAATGTGCCTTCGATACGCATAGGAGCGTCAGTAGCATGCTCATTGACAGCGTCAACCGCACGCAAAATATTGTTTACTTGCTGATAGTATTGCTCACCAGCTTGCGTCAATTTAGATTGGCGGGTAGTACGGCTGATTAATTGACTGCCTAAACGCTCTTCCAATTCTTTGAGTCGGCGACTGACGGCTGATTTTGCAATATTTAACTGCTCAGCCGCTTTGGTAATACTACCTGCCTCAACAATGCGTACAAACATCGCCATGTCTTCTAATTGACCCATTATCGATGCCTCATTATTGTTCTAATAAAAAGAATAGTTATTTGCATTTATGTCTGTTTATCTCTATATAGTCAACAATTATAATAGATACATTGTTCAATCACGTGAATTAATAACAAATATATAGATAATAAACGTATGGACAGTTAAGGATAAATAATGAAAACGATCTATCATGCAGCAGACTCACGCGGTAATGCCAATCATGGCTGGCTAAAAAGCCGTCATACCTTTAGTTTTGCCAATTACTATAATCCTGAGCGTATGGGCTTTGGTGTTTTACGTGTCATCAATGATGATTTTGTCATTGGTGGTCAAGGGTTTGGCAAGCACTCACACCGTGATATGGAAATTATCAGCATTCCTCTAGCTGGCAAACTTGCGCATGGCGATAGCATCGGTAATGAGGGCATGATTGAGACGGGTGAGATCCAAGTCATGTCAGCGGGCACAGGCATCACTCATAGTGAAATGAATGGCAGTCGTGAAGAAGCTGTGAGATTTTTACAGATCTGGGTCATGCCAAATAAAATGAGTGTTGCTCCTCGCTATCAGCAAGTGCACATGGGGACCATCATGACGCCCAATGAATTCAATCAGGTGCTATCACCAAATGCAGATGATGCAGGGGTTTGGATTCATCAAGATGCTTGGTTCAGTATGGGAGAGTTTGATGAAGGCGTGACGCAGACCTACCAACTAAACAATCCTAATAATGGTGTTTATATTTTTGTGATTGCAGGAACAGTCGTGATAGACGGTAACATTTTGTTTACTCGAGATGGCCTTGGGGTTTGGGATACTAAGCACTTCACTATGGAAGTGAAAGAGGCGGCAAAAGTATTGCTGATGGAAGTGCCGCTTTCTATGTAGATCACGGATGAGCACCGTAGCATCGTTCGTTCGCTCGACTAACCGCATACAGATCAAGAGGTGCCACATGACGATTAGAACTCTAGAGCCACGATCAACGGAGGTTGGTGGTGTTCCTATCGCACGGTTATTACCCAATAAAGGCAAACAACCGATTGGCGCATGGTGCTTTTTGGATCATGCAGGGCCAGCTGAGTTTGCTCAAGATGATTTAGGTGTCCAAGTTGGGCGCCATCCGCATACCAATCTACAGACGTTTAGCTGGATGATTGATGGTGAGATTTTACACAAAGACAGCTTAGGTAGCGAGCAAGTCATTGCCAAAAACCAAGTCAACCTCATGACAGCTGGTACAGGATTGAATCAAGGTATTAGCCATACAGAGCAAAGCGTTTTTTTGGACAGTGCTGACTCAGATGTTGCTCACTCAAGCGTCACTGCACGTAGTATCAATATGATACAGCTGTGGATTGCTTTACCCACTGACCAGCAGATTGAACGCAGTTTTTATCATTACCCAGAGCTGCCAGCATGGACTGAGGGCAACGTCGAGCTGATTCTGACCACGGGCAGTTACAAATCAGCATCTGGTGAGCACCATCAAGCGCCAACGTTGCAGTACTCAAAGATAGTTGGTATCGATGTACATTTTTTAGAAGATGGAGACGTCACGCTGAATTTGGAGGCGAGCTTTGAGTACGGTATTTTAGTGGTTGTCGGTACGCTAGAGTCTGAAGGTCAAGTATACAAGAAAGACCAGTTATTGCGCTTTGATCATGATGACATGATCGACAAGACCTCTATAAAGCTGGTAGCAAACAAGGGCACACGTTTGATGTTCATTGGTGGGGAGCCTCTAAGCAACCAAGTATTACTGTGGTGGAATTTTGTCGCTGACAACAAAGAGGAGCTCAAGCAATCGGTCATTGATTGGAACAATGGTCATGAGCGTTTTGGTGAAGTGGATTCTAATATGCAGCGTCTGGTGGCACCAGAACTACCCAAAGGCTTCAAAGGCTAATTATCAACACGAAAAATTTATTAATCTATTTTTCAAAGGTAATCATCATCGTTAAGTTTTTTTACAAAAAATACATGGGGTTTCAGGTAAATTGTTCCGATAATAGCCCACATAAACAAACTATTTCATAAAAACTTGTTGATCACAAGATCGACAAGGTCTATCAACCCAGAGCAAATCATTCCTACAACAATATGGAGAAGTACCATGTCAGAACTAAAAGACTTACAGCAATTAGCAGAAAAGCGCCGTTCTATCTATGCACTAAGCGACCAGTTGCCAGTATCTAACGATGAAGTCGTAAAAGTAGTTGAGCATGCTGTCTTGCATACACCATCATCATTTAACTCGCAATCAACGCGTGTCGTTGTGTTATTCGGCGATGATCATCACAAACTATGGGATATGACTGAAGATGTACTACGTGCAATCGTCGGTGATGAAGAAGCGTTTAAATCTACTAAAGACAAAATTGCTGGCTTTAGAGCGGGTGCTGGTACGGTATTGTTCTTTGAAGATAAAGCAGTGGTGAGAGGCATGCAAGAAGCGGCGCCTTTATATGCTGATAATTTCCCAATTTGGGCAACTCAGACCAACGCAATGCATCAATACGTCATCTGGACGGCGCTAGCAAGCATTGATGTCGGTGCGAACTTGCAGCACTATAACCCAGTAATCGACCAGAAAGTCGCGAGCAATTGGAACATCGATGCAGATTGGGAACTAAAAGCGCAAATGGTATTTGGTAAGATTGAGCAGCCAGCAGGCGACAAAGAATTCAAGCCACTTGATGAGCGTATGAAAGTATTTGGTGCGTAAGATAGAGTAGTCTATTCTATATAGCCCTAAAATTTTAATAGCCCCAAAAGCTTACGTAAAACAAAAAGCGCCACTCAGTAATCTCTGGGTGGCGCTTTTTTATTGGTAATATTTTCTTGTTGAGGTTATCAATAGCCTGCAGCTAATCTAAATTCCTGCAAAAATTACGCAGAGATTGACGACTATTTGCGTTGCATCAAACTATTAGCCACCCATGCTGGACCGATTAATAAAAACTGTAAATCCTTAAAGAAAGAAGGTTTTTTGCCTTCGATTTTATGACCAATGAACTGGCCAATCCACGCAACGATAAATACCGCTGCCCATGCCTTAAAGCCCCATGGCATCGCTGCTATCACTGACAGACAGATAAGAATAAACATCCCCATCGCTAAAAACAGTGGCGTAGATAAACGCATATAAAACAGTAATACTAATGCGCTAAGCACCAAGGTAAACCACACAGATAATGACATGCCCATACCTAACAGGCTGACAAAGATGGTTGGCACACATAGCCAATGGATTTTTTTATTGACCAAGTTTTGGTGACTGACAGAGTACTCACTAAGCCATTGCTCTAGCGTACGTTTAGACATTTTTGGTTGACGAGACATACTAACCTCCCTGTTAGTAAATAAGCTAAGTAACTCATACTAGATAATGGACTTGCTACCAAACTCAATGCGAAGATGATTGTTAGCATCAGTTGTAGCACTAATTGCGCCTGTCTACCACGTTATCTGATAGACGGCACAGTCAATTTCACTCGTACTATGGGTGCTATATCAGCAAGATTGTATTTAAAATCCCAAGGGTTCTTTTCTACAAGAAACACATTATCCTTGCTCGCTGCGATGCCATTCATAAAGGCCGATAAAGGCGTTTACTTGATACACCATAGTCTGAATAGCAAAGATATAGTTGCCAGACATGAGGTTCACGATGAGCCAGACAAAGTTGACGATAATCCACAACCACCAGTTAAATGAATAACGCAGAATCATAGCTGCCTGAGCGGTAATAGAAAGCACAAAGGCAATGACGTTAATCCAAAAGAAAGAGATAAATCCCAAAAACAGACTACTATCATCCTCTACGACTGCATAGCCATAGCTTGCTAATAAGTCATTTACCGTAGGGAACAGTGCAAGTCCAATAATAATGAATGCAGCAGTGATTAACCAAACAGCTTTGCTTGCTGATTTAGGTATCATGTCGCCATCAGGATCGGTATGCTTCGACCAATAAAAAATACCGTAAACATGGGTAAAAAAGTTAAATAGTGGAGCAAGCATCAAACCAACTGCGCCAGACGTTGCTTGCACAATAACTTCGCCAGCCGTTGCTCCCATACCAAAGCCATTGCCCATGACGTTTTTGCGGAATGATAACGAGACTACGCAAACCAAACCAATGAACGAGACCGCTAAATAAAACCAGTCAAGCGTGGTATGGTCTGTCGTGAGCCAAAAACCTGCGGACAAAGCAATAACACCGCAAATAAACCAAATGATAATCCATTGCATCGCCCATTTTCCGGTGATGTTGTCCAATAGCTGAATACGCATCGCTTTTCCCCTAAAGTAAATACTGATACCAATATAGTGCTAACTACCATATGCTAGTTAAATAACGTGTGCTAGTGAATAAATTATTATAAATATGCTCAGTACAGTTTATGATTTTTTGCCATAGATATATTGATCAATCAATAGTAGTGCTTGCTGATAGCGAGCATCATAGTCAGGCTGATCAATCATATGCGGTGTAATATCGTGACGCGCAAAAATATCTATCAAGCGCTGCTCAAAGCGTCCACGCGCTTCAGGCGTACCCAAAGATCGCATACCATCATCAACCCATGGCGTATTGTTATCTAACATAATGGTGTGGTCTAAACGAAACTCATCAATACAAGCAGCCACAAAGGGATGCGTACGACCCTCATACTCTTCACAAAATGCTTGCGTAGTGACAAAGTCAGTATCAACGATGGTGATAGGGGCAGTCGCACGGGCTTTGGCTTCTCGGATTGCCTCAGCATGATCAAGACAAATAGGGCCATAATCACTGTACTGTAATCCAACCTCGCTACCGCCCAAATCCGTACCGACATACAGACGACCCATTTCTAGGGCAAAGCTGGCACCATAATAATTGGCAAGCTTATGTACCAGCGTTGTCTTACCTGAGCTTTCACCGCCGACGATAGCGACAGTCTTGGTGTAGTCGGCGCGGGCTTGCGGATGAAGTTCTGACCAATGGGCAACTGGATCACGCGCAATCTCATAAGAGTCAAATTCGAGCTGTAGCGGCGTAGTAACGACTGGCAAAAGCAGCTGCTCTTGTATGTCATTGCGAGTGAGCGGATGGTTGTCCGCCATAAACAATACAGTCTCTGCTGATAGCGATAATGCATTCATTAAGCGTTGCAATTTAGCATTACTAGCAGCGACATCGATACTGACATCATCGCTAATGCTATACAGATGTTCGTGCAGCGGTAGCTCTATCTCATGAGTAGTATGAATATGAATAAATGGCAAGTCGGCACAGGCCATCTGTAGCCAACGCGCTTTATCTTGCAAGGTAATAGCAAAATCTGGATGCGGCGATGGATGCGCCATAATAACGATATGTAAGGTTTTGGCTTGTCCTGCTGCATCCAATATGCTGCGCATCTGCCCTAAATGTAGGGGCTCAAAATGTCCAATCATCAATCCAGTGTCGTACATAGTTATCCTTATTATTTTTTATTCTAATCTCAGTGTTCCATGTCTATTCCAAAAAATATGGCTGATGCTGTCTAAGTTAAATGATCCAAACTAGACATCTATCAGGATCCAAAGTAGACACCTATTAAGAATCGTAATACCAACCATGTTCTTTACTCTTAACATTCGTCGTAAAGGTATTTTTATCTAATAGTTGAGCAGTGTTCTAACTTTCATCATAGAACGTCTGAAATCTGAGTTACGTATCAGCATAGTATACTTATCAGCATGGTATAAAGGTTTTGGATGATTTGCAGGTGGGTTATTGTAAAAATACGGTATATCACACGTACACGGAATCGCACGTTTTTTAATTGAGGATTTTTTAACTGAGTAAAATTGGTTAGCTAAAAGATTATTCAGACTATTAGAAGTTTCACTCTATTTTAGTGTTATAAAGCGAGCTTATCTCTTTGATTAAATTAAAAATAACAAGATATGTAAAGCTAAATTGCAAGGTTATAGCAACAAAGATGGTTCTGAAACATTTTGAAATAACTATTTAAAATCAGGGGTTTGCATGGTGTTATGACAGGTTAGGGTAAGCTTGAGTAGCATAAACTCACAAAGTACTGCTATACCTTCAACAGATAAATCCTGAATTATTGATATACTGAGCCGTAAGTTAGCAAAGCAAGATAATGTTTTAGCTAAACACTTAAGATAACTAGAAATATAGAATAAAAAAATAGACAAGAATAGAAAATAGAGAGGTATTTGATTTGACTAAGTTAGCAAAATTACATCGCTCACCAAACAATCGCATGATAGCAGGTGTGATGGGTGGCATTGCAGAATATGCTGGTTGGTCGCCAACATGGGTGAGAGTATTATTTGTCATTATCTCATCGTTAAGCGCAGCAGTACCAGGCATTTTGATTTATATCATCCTATGGATAATTATGCCAAAAGCCAACAATCAGTCTTATCAATAATAGAATTCTGATAATTATTTTTAAAATTAGCTTTTTTAAAATTAGGTTTTCTGAACCAGTTAAAGAGTTAAGTTTAAGTTAGACGTAGTTGCTAAAAACAGTAGACCTCCAAAAAATAAAAAGCCTGATCAATCAGGATGCCCAAGATATAATTTTCCTCCTGCCCGAATGCTAGCGCATTTGGGTATTTTTTTATTTATTGTATTAGTGCGACTTCCATAATGATTTGCCTAAAAATACGCTATACAACTGAGGTTTTGTGCCCACTATGCAAATTTAGTTGATGTAAATATGGATAAAATAGTCAATTTTTAGTAAGGTGAGCAGGCAGATAGAGTCGTTGCCGAATAGGTCGCGCGAGCGCTATCAGAGATTTATTTAATAATACTCATTTCACAGTGGCTTTACTATGAAAACCGAAACTATGACATCCCAAGCGATAACCCCGATGACACAAGATAAAGACTCTCAACCGATGACTTTTCAAGATTTAATCTTAACTTTGCAAAATTATTGGGCCGATAAAGGCTGCGTTGTATTGCAGCCTTACGACATGGAAGTCGGTGCAGGTACTTTTCATACCGCGACGTTTTTGCGCTCGTTAGGTCCTGAGCGCTGGAATGCGGCTTATGTACAGCCATCACGTCGTCCTACTGACGGGCGCTATGGTGATAACCCGAACCGCCTGCAGCATTATTATCAGTTCCAAGTCGTGCTAAAGCCGAATCCACCGAACATCCAAGAGCTGTATTTGGACTCACTACGAGCCATTGGTATTGATCCATTAGTGCATGATGTGCGTTTTGTAGAGGACAACTGGGAATCGCCAACGCTTGGTGCGTGGGGACTTGGTTGGGAGATTTGGCTAAACGGTATGGAAGTCACGCAGTTCACGTACTTCCAGCAAGTCGGTGGTATCGAGTGCTTCCCAGTCACTGGCGAAATTACTTACGGACTTGAGCGCTTGGCCATGTATGTACAGGGCGTCGATAGCGTTTATGATTTGGTCTGGGCAGACGGTGAATTTGGCCGTGTCACGTATGGCGATGTCTTTCATCAAAACGAAGTCGAGCAGTCCACCTACAACTTTGAGCACGCTGATGTGCCGATGATGGGCGAGATGTTTGATTTTTATGAGCAACAAGCAGATAAGTTGGTCGATGCAGGATTGCCACTACCAGCCTATGAGATGGTATTAAAAGCATCTCATGCGTTTAACTTGCTTGATGCACGCGGCGCTATTTCAGTGACTGAGCGTCAGCGTTTTATCTTGCGTGTGCGTACGCTTGCTCGTAAAGTTGCCTTTGGTTATGTCGAAGCTCGTGCCAAATTGGGCTTTCCGTTGGCTGATGAAGAGCATCGCCAAGCCGCGCTTGATAAGTATTTGCCAAAAGAAGACCTGTCAAAAGACAGCTTAGCAGCAGACAACTCAGCAAAAGAAACTACTGACACTAATCAATTTACTAACGATAAATAGGAGCATCCCATGAGTACTATTCTATTTGAACTGGGGTGTGAAGAGCTACCTCCAAAAAGCCTAAAACCATTACGTGATGCGCTACAAGCCAGTGTCACTGAGCAATTAACTGCAGCAGATATTACCTTTGATAGCATTAAAGCCTTTGCTGCTCCGCGCCGCTTGGCAATGCAGATTCAAGGTATTAGCGACAAGCAGCCTGATCGTAATGAGCAAAAACGCGGACCAGCGATTAAAGCGGCGTTTGATGCAGAGGGCAATCCAACGCGTGCGGCAATGGGTTTTGCGAAAGGCTTGGGTATTGAAGCCAGCGAGCTTACGACGATTAATACCGATAAAGGTGATTATGTAGGTTTTGAGCAGACTATCCGTGGTCAAGCGACTACTGAGTTACTGCCTGCTATTTTTCAGACCGCGCTAGATAATTTACCGATTGCTAAGCGTATGCGCTCAGGCGCTAGCCGCAACGAGTTTGTGCGTCCAGTACAGTGGGCAGTACTGATGCAGGACGATACTGTCATCGATGCCACTATCCAAGGTCATCAGACTAGTACACAAACGCGTGGTCATCGCTTCCACAGCCCTGACTACCACAATATTGCTCATGCTAATGATTATGAAGAGTTACTAAGTGGTCTAAAAGTGGTGGCAGATTTTGATAAGCGTCAAATGCTGATCAAAAACCAAGTCAAAGCATTGGCAGATGAAGTCAATTCTGATGCCATCGTACCGCAAGATTTATTAGACGAAGTCACCGCATTGGTCGATTTCCCAATTGCGCTACGAGCAAGCTTTGAAGCGCGCTTTTTACAAGTACCGCAAGAAGCGCTTATCTCGACTATGCAAGCGGATCAAAAGTATTTCTGCTTAACCGATAAAACTGGCAAATTGCAGCCGTATTTCATTTTTATTACCAATATTGAATCAAAAGATCCTAACCAGATTATCGAAGGTAATGAAAAAGTTGTGCGTCCACGTTTGGCTGATGCAGAGTTTTTTTTCTTACAAGATCAAAAGCAGCCATTGTTTGCACTCACAGAAAGCCTAAAAAATCGTGTATTCCAAGATAAATTGGGTACGATTTGGGAGAAATCTGAGCGTATTGCCAAGCTGGCAGCATTCATCGCCACGTTGATGCAGCAGCAAGGTCACGATATCAATGTTGATGAAACCGTACGTGCAGGCATTTTGTCTAAAGCAGATTTAGCCAGCTCGCTCGTCGGCGAATATCCTGAATTACAAGGTATCGCAGGCACTTATTATGCGCGCCTAAACGATGAGCCTGAAGCGGTCGCAGCCAGTTTAGAAGAGCAGTATCTGCCGAAATTCAGTGGCGATGTATTACCACAGACACCGATTGGCATTTGCTTAGCCTTAGCGGATCGTTTGGATACATTGGTTGGTATTTTTGCGATTGATCAAGCACCGACGGGTTCAAAGGATCCGTTTAGCTTACGTCGTTCTGCTATTGGCATCTTGCGTATTTTAATCGAAAAGCAGTTATCGATTAATTTGGTAGCACTTGTCGAAGAAGCTATTAAAAACTATGGCAGACAGAATGCAACAAAGCTTATCAATGAAGAAAAGACTATGGATTTGAGTATTAGCGATACTTTTACCCAAGTCATGGCATTCCTAAACTCGCGCTACCGTGCGATGTATACAGAGCAGGGCGTTAGCGTCGATACGATTCAAGCAGTGCAAGCGATTAACCCGCATATGCCGCTTGATTTTGATCAGCGTATCCGTGCAGTGCAAGCATTTAGCGAGCTGTCACAAGCGTCGATGTTGGCTGATTCAAACAAACGCGTTGCTAATATATTGGCTAAGTCAGAAGTGAGCGTGGCTGATACAGTCGATGAAGCACTACTGTCTGAATCTGCTGAGCAAAATTTATATGCAAATGTGCAGCAAGCACAGACAGTGGTACAACCATTGCTGGAGCAAGCGGACTATACGCAAGTATTGCAAACGCTGGCTAGCTTAGATGAGCCGTTGACCCAGTTCTTCGATCAAGTAATGGTCAACAGTGAAGATGCTGCGCTTAAAAACAATCGCTTGGCATTACTAAAGCAGGTTCGCGCCTTGTTCTTGACGGTAGCTGATATTAGCGAGCTACAGCTGTAACTCTGCTAAAAGCTAATTGTTATTTTAGCCTGATAGTTACTTTAACTTGACGGTTATTTTTGATAAAAAACCTGGCTCATCATGGCCAGGTTTTTTGTTATGCAGTTGACTGGTTTACTAATACATTTATCCGTTAGATATAACCAGTCAATTAGTGCAATCAGCAATTAAACGGTAAAAGCATTGTATTATCGCTATTATTGACGGTAAAATTTATGCTATCAAAACGTATTAAATAATTTTATTTAGTAGATTTCATTATTTCTCACGTTTATCCGTAATCGAAGGAGCACTGCCGTGTTTGCTGTTATTATCGTCATCCTTATTATTTGGGCTTCAATGTGGGCTTTTTATAAGTTTATGTACCCGCGTGCACCTAAAAGCATGATGCCAAAAGAAGGGGATGTGACCACTCCGCGTCAGTGTAATTTCTGTGGCAACAGCTTGGCTGAATATCGCGGTGTACTTGAAACCAAACCAAGTACAGCTACCGATGGCAATGTTGAAGCGAACCAAGAGTTATTCTTTTGCAATTATGAACATCAGGCAGACTTTCATGCAGGCAAGACCTACACGCCTTATGCATAAATAAATAGATAAATAATTGACCATAAAAAAGCGCCTAACTTTATTAACTAGGCGCTTATGTGTTTAATACAGTACGATGTATCTATAGAATAGAATGAGCATCTTTCATAATTTTATTGAGCAATGCTTCAGACTGTTTATCTTTCTGCAAACGATCTTCATCACTTCTTTGATTGGCATGGATTTTTTCATATAGGTTCAAGCAGCACAGTACCAGTATGCTTTCTTGGCTGAGGCTTGGCGCATCTCTTTTTAGATCGAGCGCGTAGTTGTTGATATACGAAACCGCTGACAGTAGCTCTTCTTGCTCATGTACTGGACAAAAGATTGGATAAGTAACCCCAGCAATCGCGATATCAACTTTTTTGATTTGTGGTTCTGGCGCTTTAGGTGTTTTGGTATTAGATTGTGCCATGGCGCTTGATATATTTGATGCTGCTGGTGTCGTTTTTTGCGCTGGTACTGTCGCACTTGTTACTGGTGCACTTGGCGCTTGAGTATTTTTTGGTTGTTTTTCTATCGATTTGCTTTGGTCATCGGTCATGATAAATCCTACAATGTCTGGTCAGTGAAATGAGTGATATCAGATTTTACAAATAGCATTTGGCAGTTGAATAAACAGTACGTCTTTGCTATCTGCTACAAGAAAACGTTAGCCTTCTGCTTGATCGATACGGGTTAGGCGCTGTAATACGACTTGCGTACGCTCGGCTGCCAATTGGTTCTTCTTTTGCAGTTCACTGTTTTGTTGTTTGATATCGCTATACTGCTGCTTTAGCTCATTATTGTGTTGTTGCAGCTCGCTGTTTTGTTGTTGTAATTGGCTGATCTGTTTTTGCAGTTTGTCTTGTTCTTCACCGATCATATGGTGCGCTTCTGCAAGACTTTGATAGCGCTTGTCGAGATCGTTCAGTTGTTTTTTGGCACCGTCACGTTCGTTATGACTGTTATCCAGTTTAGTTTTTAGAGCGGCAAATTCTTTTGAATCAGTAACAGGGTGTTGTTTTAAGCTGCTAAGTTCAGCACTGACAAGCTGATACTGTTTTTTGATGTCGAGTACCATTTTTTCTAATATTCTAAGTTGATCATACATAGTCAGTTTTTATCCTTAACAAGTAAGCGTGAATGAATTTTGTTCGCTGCATTTAATAATGCCATAGGTGACCGCATAATATCTATATCAACAAAGTAATTACAAGCATCAGGCTTTGTCTTTTCACTTTTATTTATCGATGATTTGTCTATGACATTTTATCGCGACTATTTTTGTTTTATGAGCAGTAATCAATTACTAGGACATCTATTATGAATGATAATATCTCTGGCTGGAATACTTGGCTGACTGCGTTTGATGATTGGACTGACGTGTCTATCAGCGAAGTGCATGGCATGATGACAGGGCTTATGACGGCTTGTAATGCACCCGACGAAGCAACTTGGGCTAAGGTGTTTGAGGAGCTCAGCTTTGCCCCGTTACCAGAGCCTGCATTGACATTACTGACAGAAGAAGCGGAAGACATCGTGTTTCAGCTAAAAGACAAAGATGATGCCTACGCGTATATGCCGCTCATCCCAGATGATGAACATGATTTATACGAGCGCGTGATGGCGTTGAAACAGTGGGCAAACGGTTTTATGACCGGTTTCGGCATTACTGATTGTGGTTTGACCAGTGAAGAAAACGAGATGCTATCTGATTTGGCTAAGATTGGCGCAATTCGTCTCGAAGATGATGAGGATTTTGAAGGTGGGGAAGAATCTTATCTTTATATCTATGAATTTGCTCGTATGGTACCCGTAAGCTTTGCCACGCGTAAACGCAAGGCAGTCAAAGATATCGCGCTCATCGCGGGTTTGTCTATCGATGCCAAAACAACCAAAGAGCTACAGGCAGAAGGTAAGCTACCAAAACCGATGCCGCCAGTGGTTGATGTGATGAATCATAACAATCCATCGTAAGGCAGCTCTGACACATCATAGTTCTGAAAATTGTAGTAAGGATATTTTATGATCCCAAATAACAGTAGTAATAGCGACAATGTCAGTAATAGCGATAATGTTGATAGTAGCAGCGATGTCCAGCTGAAAAGTATCGAGCATCCTACTCAAAGTCTCGATTGGCTAACGCGTTTGATTGCTTTTGATACCGTCAGTCGTCACTCAAATTTAGCACTCATTGAAGACGTGCAAGCGTATTGTGAGCAGTTGGGTTTGACGGTAGATTTGACCTTTAATGAAGCTAAAACCAAAGCCAATTTGTTTGTGACTGTACCAGCTGGTGAAAACGCTGATATTATCAATAACGGTCTGGTCTTATCAGGTCATACCGACGTTGTGCCAGTTGATGGACAAGTGTGGTCTTCAGAGCCGTTTACCGCGACGATACGCGGTGATAAGCTATATGGTCGCGGTGCGTGTGATATGAAGGGTTTTATCGCTTGTGCGCTTACGGTATTGCCGCAAGCCGTGCAGTTATCGACCAGTGGTCAGCTACGTCGTCCGTTGCATTTGGCATTGTCGTTCGATGAAGAGGTTGGCTGCTTGGGTGCGCCATTGATTTTGGCAGACCTAAAAGCACGCGGCATCACGCCTGATTACTGTATCGTTGGTGAGCCCACTAACATGGCTATGGTAGTTGCACATAAAGGCATCGCGGTTTATCGTTGCCGTGTACATGGCAAGTCGGCGCATTCGTCATTGATTGCACAAGGTGTCAATGCGATTAGCTACGCTAGCAGATTGGTTGGCTATGTAGATACGCTTGCTGAAGAGTTGAGCGCTCGTGATGATAACGATGCGTTGTTTACGGTGCCATATTCGACGTTGTCAGTAGGTACCATACATGGTGGTACAGCGACCAATATCGTGCCCAACCTATGCGAGTTTACTTTTGACTATCGTAACCTGCCGCATATGACGCAAGACGATATACTAGCGCCCATTCAGGCAAAAGTCGCTGAGCTAAATGCCCAAATGCAAGCACGCGCGCCAGAGACTGGCATTGAGATGATGCAAGAAGAAAGCGTCCCCGCCATGACTGATAATGATAGTGCTGAGTTGCAATCGTTAATCGCTGCGCTGACAGGAGATGATGAGCGTCATAAAGTGGCTTACGCGACTGAAGGCGGTCAGTTTACCAATGCAGGTATTCCAACGATTATCTGTGGCCCTGGTAGTATTGAACAGGCGCATAAAGCGGATGAATATGTGGAGCTTAGCGAAATTGAACGCTGTGATGCATTCTTAAAGAAGTTGTTAGATAGTTGTACGACTCAGCCGTCTATGCAATCATAATTATTCAGTAGAAGGCGTGACGTTCCTTTAATAATTTCTGCGAGACTTTTTGATATATAGGTATAAATGACACCGTCTTAAAGGCGGTGTTTATTTTTTAGTCGCATATTTAAGTCGTATAGCCTTTCGTATTAGAACCATTTACACATGACAAAGTAGGGGTGGGTTGATGTCTTGGCATCTGTTTGCAGTGTTTTTCGCAAGTACGTTTTTTATCTCAGCGACCCCTGGTCCTAATATGCTGCTGGCATTTCAGTATGGCATGAACTATGGCGTCAAAAGAACCTTATGGACGCTGGCAGGTCTGAGCCTCGGCTTGTTTGTATTACTGCTATCGACACTGCTTGGATTAGACGTAATCAGTCGCCAGTCACCGTGGCTACTGACAATCATTAAAGCCGTGGGTGCAGTATACTTAATCTATTTGGGTATCAGCTCTTGGCGCGATGCTGGTGACAGTAGCTTGATGAGTGATGCTAAAGAGTTGAGTGCAGAGGTAGCAGCAGACTATGCTGCCACTGACGGCGTACCCAGTACACCGCAGCCGCGTTCGCTCTCTAGTGCTGCTACTAAAATAGCGCCGAGCAACATGACCTTGTTTCGTACTGGTGTTTGGGTATCGTTATCTAATCCGAAAGCTATCTTGTTCTTTGCGGCATTTTTTCCTAAATTTATCAATTTTAGCGTGCCACTATGGCCACAATATGTCCTACTGACCATCGGCTTGTTTTTGAGTGAAACGATTTGGCAAATCGTATATACGCTAGGTGGCAAGAAGCTAGCAAGCTGGCTTGATGTTGGTAATCGCTTAGCCTGGCTCAATCGTGGTTGTGGGGTGATATTTATAATTATCGCTGCTGCTTTATTGGCTGAAGTGATAAACAGTTTTATAGCTTAAAAACTACCGATAAGATTTTAAATTAAAGTGATTAATTAAACACACGTTTATTAAATTATTTTCTATACAAGCCAAATTAATTATTGACTTTAATTTTTAAATCGTTATTATTGGCTCATTGATTTATATCGTTTATCTTTCATAAGCGATAAATCGTTTCAATTGACCTGCTATTGTCGCCCTGACATTAGCCACAACCTATGGAGGAATCATCGTGTCCTATATAACTACCAAGACGTTTTTAAAGATTAAATGTGTAAACCACCTGACAGAAATGACACCTTCGAAAAGGTTTGGCTAAATTTTTATATAAGCTATTGAGTGATATTCCATCTATCGATATCAACGAGTAGCCTTCTGTATCTACTTGCGCTATCTCTTTTCTAAGTTTACTGTACCAAATTTGCTCTGCGATCATGCTAAGCCCTATTGCGCTTGCTGTTGTCTGTTTACCTAACATTTTTCTTTACCGTTATTGCTAATAAAGCGACTCAGGCTATGATTTAGCTAAAGCTTTTCTATGCGTATAATATTTACGCTGTGGCCGACGATTCTGATCTATATTATCTTTCTTTAAAATGTCTATAATAAATTAACCATGAATTCTTATTAATTTTTTAATTAATAAGAATACGGTTTTTCATTGCCTAGATTTTATAATTTATTAATTTCATTTCTTATTAAACGTTTCGTTTAATTGAGATAGATAAGTAATATCTAAAAATTATAAAAACTGGGAATTATAAAAAATGCATGGTTATAAAATAATAAAATGGAAATAATAAATTATGAGTATTCAATTAGTATTAAATGAAAATCGAAAACACGGCGTACCAGTCAAGATTTATACCTCGGATGTTGAGCAAGGTGCCATGCAGCAGTTACGCAATTTAGCTCAGCTAGAGTTTGTGCATTCACACATTGCAGTGATGCCCGATGTGCACGTTGGCAAAGGCGCAACAGTCGGCAGCGTGATTCCGACCAAGGCCGCCATCATTCCTGCCGCAGTTGGGGTAGACATTGGCTGCGGTATGAACGCAGTACGTTTGTCCCTGACGGCAAGTGATTTGCCTGATAGCTTACGGTCGTTACGATCGATCGTTGAGCAACAAGTACCAGTTGGCTTCAATATGCATAAGCAAATCCAAGCCAAAAATTCAACGCTTGATCCACTAGGTAAACGCCTAAAACCGATTACTGATAAACATCCGGGTTTACTTAAAATGCTTAAAGGTTTTGAGCGTACGTGGGCAAAGCAGTTGGGAACACTCGGCGGTGGCAATCATTTTATTGAGCTGTGCTTGGATGAGAACAATGATGTCTGGGTCATGCTGCATTCTGGCAGTCGCGGCATCGGTAATTGTATCGGACAGTACTTTATTAACCTTGCCAAAAAAGAACGTCAATCGCGCTTCGGTCATGTGCCAGATCGTGATTTGTCTTACTTTGCCGAAGGGTCTGATAGTTTTGCTGATTATGTCGAAGCAGTGGGCTGGGCGCAGGACTACGCGTTAGAGAACCGCCGCGAGATGATGCGTTTGGTGATTAAGTCCTTGCAGTCGCCACAAGCGGGATTACCACGATTTCAGCTGACCAAAGAAGCCATCAATTGTCATCATAATTATGTCAATGAAGAGGTGCATTTCGGTGAGCAAGTCTATATGACGCGTAAAGGTGCGATCAGTGCCTATGCTGGTGAGCTTGGGATTATCCCAGGATCTATGGGCGCAAAGTCCTTTATCGTACGTGGTCTGGGCGAAGCTGAATCGTTTTGCTCGTGTTCGCATGGGGCAGGACGACAGATGAGCCGTGGTAAAGCCATGCGAGCATTTACCATCGACGAGCTAAAAGCGCAGACGGATGGCGTCGAGTGTCGCAAAGACAAAGGTGTCATAGATGAAATACCCGGAGCGTATAAAGACATCGATGAAGTGATGGCCAATCAAACGGATTTGGTTGAGGTGGTGCATACGCTTAAGCAGGTCATGTGTATTAAAGGCTAATGAGTAAAACCATAGGGAGTCACGACGGTGTCAATCGAGCTAAATGTACGAAGTGTACTATTTGCGCTCGATTTCCTAGTCGTGATCCCACTATGCTGTCACTCGAACATATAAAACAGATTTAGAGTTGTTAAAAATATAGGTAACAATATGAGCTTAAAACAAACCTTAAAAAAGGCCAAACAGATTGAACGACAGTTAGAGCAGCAAGCTGAGACAGGTGTGCAACACTCGCTAGGCACAGTCAAGCCGCGCAACTACTTGGCACTGGATCCACTATTAAGAAAAGGTGGTATTCATGAAAAAGAAGATATCGATATCGTCCGCAAAAAACGTCGCCGTGAGACCAAGCAACAGTTACGGAAGACAGATTGGTTATCAGAATAATGATGGTTAATATTCACGCACAAAAAAGCCGTTCGCTATTATAGTGAACGGCTTTTTTATTCTTACTCAAACTTATAATTTAACCATTGTTACCTTAACCGCTATGCTAATACTTCGATTAGCTCACCTTTTACCATGTGCGGGCTAACGAAATCAGTAATACGTACGCTCACAAGTTTACCTAACATTTCATCCATTTGCTCAACATCATGAGGGAACATGACCGTACGAGTGTTATCCGCCGTACCGATTAAGCAATCAGGATGGCGATTGGCGACTTGCTCAACCAATACGCGAGTCGTAGTGCCGACCATCTCATGCGTTTTGGCAAGTGTTGAGTCAATGATGACTTTCTGGAATTCAGCTAAGCGAGCTTTTTTGGTGGTGAAGCTCACATCATCTGGCAAATCAGCGGCTGGCGTGCCTGGACGCTTAGAATAGATAAAGCTGTAAGAGTGATCGAAGTTCAACTCTTTCGCCAAGTTTAAGGTATCTTGGAAGTCTTGATCGGTCTCACCAGGGAAGCCAATGATAAAGTCGCTCGACAAGTGGATATCTGGACGAATGGCTTTTAGCTTATTAATCTGATTGATATAAACATCGATTGTATGGTTGCGCTTCATCGCTGCCAAAATAGCATTTGAGCCACTCTGAACCGGTAGGTGCAAGTGCGATACTAGCTCTGGCAATTGTGCATACGCATCAATGATGTCATCAGTGAACTCTAGCGGATGGCTGGTCGTATAGCGAATACGCTCGACACCGTCGACATGCGATACATAGTGCAATAGCTCAGCGAAACGGCAAATACTGCCATCGTCTTTTTCGCCGCGATAACCGTTGACGTTTTGACCCAATAAGTTGATTTCACGAATACCTTGAGCGGCAAGGCTATCAATTTCAGCCAAGACGTCATCGAGTGGACGCGATAACTCTTCACCGCGCGTATAAGGTACCACACAAAATGAGCAATATTTTGAACAGCCTTCCATGATAGAGACAAACGCTTTGTAGCCTTCTACTCTCGGCTCTGGCAAAAAGTCAAACTTTTCGATGCTAGGGAACGACACATCAATCGTACCGATACGATTCTTAGGCGCGATTTCACGCTGTTCGTTTGATTGATCGTACAGCTCTGGCAGGCGATGCAAGGTTTGCGGGCCAAATACCATGTCAACATAAGGCGCGCGTTTTTGAATGTTATCGCCTTCTTGGGAGGCCACACAGCCACCGACGCCAATGACGAGGTCAGGACGTTTTTCCTTTAGTTTGCGCCAGCGACCCAATTCTGAAAAGACTTTTTCTTGCGCTTTTTCGCGGATAGAGCAGGTGTTCATCAGTAGTACGTCAGCCTCATCGATATCATGAGTCACTTCCATACCGTGTGAATCGCCGAGCACGTCTAGCATTTTGCCAGAGTCATAGACATTCATCTGACAACCTTGGGTCGTGACAAAGACCTTTTTTGTCGCTGCTTTTTCGACGGGCGCTTGGGCTGAACTTGCTTCTTTGAGTGCAGTGACAGCACGTGCGGTGACAGTCGTCTCAGCAACAGCATCGTCATCGATGCGGGGATTGAATACAGTAACACTCATAAGGATAAGTCCATGATTGACCAAAAATATAGCGGAGTAGCCGATTAACAGGTGGCGTATTTTATCACAACCCTGTGCCAATGTGAAAAATTAGCACAGGCGATGAGGTATCAATATGATAAATAATTCATAGCAGTATCAATTATTTACTGTCGTTCATATTACTATTCATAAAAACTGCGGCTCGTTATCACTTCTATGTTACACCGTGCTGTCCTATTTATTAACAAAAGGTAAAGGAGATAGTTGAAAGCACAATGAGTATAGTATGATGATTGCTATACCCTTGGCGGTACTTAGCGAACCGTTATTCATATATTTGTAGAGATATCATAAAGAGAGTCAGTATGACAAAGTTGCGTGTTGCGCATAGCATCAAGGATGAAGAGTCTATCAGTCAAAAACACGCGTCAAAGCGAATCACAGTAGGGACGCTACGGTTGAGCGCGTTGAGCGTGGCAACAGCGGTAAGTGCACTTGGTGTGTCACAGGTCGCTTGTGCCGAATTGACGTGGGGCGATGAGGAAAGCTATCAACAAGAAAGTAACTATCAACAAGATTATCAGCAGGACAGCAGTATCGACTCATTTATGGCAGCTGCTATCGCCGCAGACCGTGGTGATGTGAGTGCGCTCTATAACTATGAGCAAGTCATGAGCGGCGGCTTGTTTGCGATGTATCCGACCTATTGGCGCATGAATCTAGATCTCAATTCACAGAGTTCAGCGGCGGTCTCGCAGTTTGTGCGCCAATATCCAGACACGGTTATGGCTGAGAAATTAGTGGCTGATTTTGCGGAGACTAAAGCAGGATCGAATGATTATGCCTCGGTTAGACAGGTAGCCAATTTGATTACCAATGCTGATGCCAGTGAACGCTGTGCCGTTGCGCTTGGGTTTAATAATGGCGGTGATACTATGCGTGCTATGGCAGCCAAATCTGATGTTTGGCTAACCACCAAAAAGCAACCAGCATTGTGCGATCAGCTAGCGATGGAGATGAACAACAACGCGCTGATTAGTAATCAAGATCGTGCGGCTCGTCTGAAACGTATGCTACGTAAAGGCAAGACCGGTGATATTATGGCATTATCATCACGCCTTGGTACGCCAATTGCTTATTCGGCGCTCAGTGAAATTCAGCTAAATCCGTCTTCTTTCTTTAGCCGTTTTGGTCGTGAGCCTGCAAGCCAAACCAATCAATACCTATATATGTACGCAATCGGCCGTATGGCTGACAAGTCTTATCGTGAGGCGGCGTTACAGTTAGATTTTGATATCAAGCAGGACAATCAGCGCGCGGTCAGATTGTTGAATGATGAAACACGACGCTATGCTTATCGTACGCTTGGCGTGCAGCGTATGAATCATAACACTGACGATGGCTTTAACGCTGAAGCAGTGGATTGGTTCCGCAATAGTTTGGACAATGACTTTAATTTTGAAGAAGCTGAAGATTATGCTATGGCAGCGATTCGCTTCGGTCGTTGGGATGATGTGGTAGAAGCTATCTCAAAAATGGACGGCGAAACGCAAAAAGAAGCCCAGTGGCAGTATTGGCTAGCTCGTGCGTATGAGCAGTCAAGCGATAGTAGCAAGCGTAATACGTCTAAAAAAATGTATCAGAACTTAGCAAAAAGTAATGACTACTATGGCCTGATGGCAAAAGATAAAATAGGGCAGCGTTTTGATGCTAGCCGTTTAGGCGGTAGTAATTTGCCTAATGTCAGTACTGCTGACCGCGCGCGCGTCATGCAAGATGCTAACTTTGCTCGTGCGTTTGCGTTGTATAACTCTGAGGCTAGTCGTGCTTATGCTAACCGCGAGTGGAACTGGGCGGTGAAGCAAGCTCGTGATAATCGTGATGACAATTTAATTATTGCCGCTGCTCGTCAAGCCTATGATATGGGCTGGCTCGATCGAGCGATTTATGCGGTTGATAATACTGATAGGGTGGATAGCTTAGCACTCTCGCATCCGATGCCGCATCAAAGCGCAGTCGTGCGTTATAGTGAGGCTGCGGGTATTGACCCAGCATGGGCGTACGGTATTATGCGTCAAGAAAGCCGTTTCGTATCTTCTGCTCGCTCAAACGTAGGCGCGAGCGGGCTGATGCAAGTCATGCCTGATACTGCAAAGTATATCGCTCGAAACCTAGGTGAGACTTATAGTGCGAGCCGTGCCAACAGCGGTGATACCAATATCCGCTATGGCACATGGTATATGGGTGATATCTTGGGTAAGCTCAACTATCAACCAGTATTAGCAACTGCAGGCTATAACGCTGGTCCCAATAATGCCAAACGCTGGCAACCAGTTTACGGTTCACTTGCCGCAGATCAGTATGTCGAGTCAATCGCATTTCCTGAGACACGTAATTATGTCAAACATGTAATGGAAAACGCCACTATCTATAGCAGTCTGTTGGGTCGTGGTCAGCCGATTAGTCAGCGTATGGGTACGGTGCCAGCTGGATTTTAATCACTGAACTTGCATTTCATAAACCACTAATGATTTATTGTTAGTGGTTTATTTTTATCTGCTGATTTGCTTTGCTAATTGTCAACTGATCAACTTTGCTTTGCCCAAGCAGCACTCATCTGGCTAAGGTAAATTTCACAGCCGTTATCCTCCAGTGCTTTATCAACATTTATCGAGATTCCTGACGATGTCGTCAACGTTTACGTTTTTGCTATAGATTAAAAAAAATGTTTTGTTACCATTGCCTTAATGGGAAACCCTATTTTTCAGTCTTGTTCTTAGGTCAATGCGTGTTTTATGTATCGCGTCTAATGATTTAAATTATAGCCTATGTCTTATCATTGCTAACTAACTGCCTTCAGTCCTATGATCAAAAAATATTTTAGTCTGTCTACGTCGCCAAAAACCAAATATTCGTTATCTAATCGGATATGCTTTTTATCGAAGGTAAATACAAAGACGGATACAGACCTGAGCAATAAGGTCGCTAATTCTATGGTGCAATTGCGTGCAGATTTGGCTAGCAAACATAGCGTAGGTAGTATCAAAGCAACGATGAGCTTCGGCGCTTTACTGCTTATACAAGGTGTTATATTGCTGCCAGCACAGGCGGCTAGTACGGTTAAGACGGGTCAGCGTGTATTGATGATTGAGATGACCCCAGCATTATGTAATATGCAGCCAACGCGGGCACGTATGCGTCAGTGTTTAGAAGGGTACTCGTTAACCGTATCTGGTCTAGATATGGGATATGGCGAACGCTGCGGTCGTGGTAGTGAGCCACGCCTTACCCCGCTACAACTAAAAGTCGTCAACCGTATCATGCCTGACACAACGGTACGTAGCCAAACGTGGCAACGTTATGGAGCTTGTAGTCCGCTTAGCGCCAGCAGTTACTTCCGACAGATTACCAATTATGCAGGTGGATTAAAATTACCGAACGAGCTAAATACGGGTAATAGTTATACCGTTTCCAAATCACGGTTTGTCAGTCAAATGACCCGTCTTAATAGTGGTATGTCTTCCAATAGTGTGGACCTCATTTGTCAAGAAGGCAGCCGTCGCCAATCGATACTCACTGATATACATGTGTGTTATGAAGGTAGTGATTTTGGGACTTGTCATGACGTTGTAGACAGCTGTGGCAGTAAGTTTATCATTTCAGGTGGGCGATAGCCTTTACTTAGTTATCTGCTTAAACTTTTTTTTCGATACCGTTTTTCATTTCATTTAGTTCAATCTAATAGTACAAACTGCCCATTTTGACCATTATATCTACGTATAACACAGTGAAAATATGCTTTAGTTATCATGTACTGAAACCCTCTAGCGCTTTATTCGTAAGCGCTTAGCTTCTAAAAGAAGCCTCTCGTATAAAATGTAACAATATAATCCCTGACGGGTCTATGACTGTATCTAGACGGTCACTGCGATGAAGTGCTACACTAGCTCTCGGTTTATACATGCTGCTATGCAGCAAACAAGTCGATATCTAAAATGATAATCGTTCATTAGAATTATCTAATAATTAATTAGGGAGTATTCAATGTCAATGAAACAGCCTTTACGTGTTGCCGTCACTGGTGCCGCTGGTAATATCAGCTACGCGATGCTATTTCGTATTGCATCTGGCGAGATGCTAGGTAAAGATCAGCCAGTTATTTTGCAATTACTTGAAATTACGCCAGCTCTTGACGCCCTAAAGGGTGTGGTCATGGAACTAGAAGACTGTGCATTCCCATTGTTGGCTGGTATCGTCCAAACTGACGATGCTAATGTCGCATTCAAAGATATCGATTATGCTTTACTGGTTGGTGCACGTCCTCGTGGCCCAGGTATGGAGCGTAAAGATTTGCTAGAAGCCAACGCTGCGATCTTCTCAGCACAAGGTAAAGCATTGAACGAAGTCGCTAGCCGTGATGTAAAAGTATTGGTAGTCGGTAACCCTGCCAACACGAACGCACTTATCGCTCAGCGCAATGCGCCAGATCTTGATCCACGCAACTTCACTGCAATGACTCGTCTAGACCATAACCGTGCTATGGCACAGTTAGCTGGCAAGACTGACAGCACTGTAAATGACGTGAAAAAAATGATCATCTGGGGCAACCATTCGTCAACTCAGTATCCAGATCTAACTGCTTGTACGGTAAATGGCAAGCCTGCGCTAGATTTAGTTGATCGCGAATGGTACGAAGCGACTTATATCCCAGAAGTACAACAGCGCGGTGCTGCAATTATCAAAGCTCGCGGTGCATCATCTGCGGCTTCTGCTGCCAACGCTGCTATCGCACATATGCGCACGTGGGCACTAGGTACTGATGAGAATGATTGGGTATCTATGGGCGTTTACTCAAACGGCGAATACGGTATTGCTGAAGGTTTGATCTACTCATTCCCATGCACATGCACTAACGGCGACTGGTCTATCGTAGACGGCGTTGATGTATCATCAGATTTCTCGAAAGAGAAAATGGCTGCCACTGAGCAAGAGCTTAGTGAAGAGCGTGATGCAGTAGCACATTTACTACCGTAAATCTAAGCTGCTATCCAGTAAGCTATGATTTAAGTAGTACAAGAAAGCCCTCTGAAATATGAGGGCTTTTTCGTGTCTATGAGAAATAGGCAGATGAGATCAACTTAATTCATATTTTAAACTGATAAGAGCGATTTACCGTTAATACAATTGATAACGTTAGATAAACGTTGATTAACAGCTATTAAAATAAAGCTTGCTACAATGAATGTGTCAATTTGAATAATAAGCACATTAAACAATAAGTACGACCATATTCGTATCATTTAAGGAGAAAGTTATGTTGGGTGAACCAGAATATAGTATGAATGAGTTATTTGCTCAGTTAGGTCTAGATAGCTCTGATGAAGCAATTGATGATTTTATCGCAGCAAACCAACTAGCTAGCGAAGAAAAACTGACAGAGGCTAGCATTTGGACGGATAATCAGCGTATGTTCCTGCAAGAAGAATGGCAAAAAGATGCCGCATGGGTAGAAACCATCGATGAGCTAAATGTCCGTTTACATCCTGATGCATAAAAGTTTATCAAGAGATAAAAAACCCCGCAATAGTCTGAATATCGCGGGGTTTTTTATGTCTGGAGTAACACTAAAAATCAAATTTGCTTTTCGCGCCACTCAAGTAGATCTGCGACGTCTTGATGAATACCGGCTTTTAATGCTTCTAGTCCATCATAGCGACGCTCACCATGCAAGAAGTGTAGGAAACGTACGTGCAAGTTCAATCCGTATAAATCGGCTTGCAACTGCGGAAAATGAACTTCTAGTCGCCAGTCATCACCTTTATCAACAGAAGGTCTTTTGCCAATATTAGCCGTGCCGAACAAACTATGCGGACGCAATCCGGCAACACCTTTATGACCATCGGTGGCAAGCGCGGTCAAACCATCAGCGATCACATTACCATTGTCATCTAAGCTCACCACGTCGACTGCAAAAATACCATGCAGGGCAGGCTTTATACGTTGCAAATCGATATTTGCGGTAGGGAAGTCTATCGTACGACCTATCTGATCGCCGCGCACAACCACTCCAGTGATTGCATAGTCACGACCAAGTAACCTGTTGGCTGCTTGAAGATCACCTGCTAATAGTAAATCACGAACACGAGTAGAGCTGATACGGGCAGCGTCGTTATCGGTCGTATCAATACTGTCGCTATCAGTACTATCGTTATTAGTATTGCTATCAGTGACCGTATGCAGGTTGGTCACATCCAAACCATAATCACGCAAAAACTGACTGTCGCCAGTACGATCATGGCCGAAGCGAAAGTCATCGCCCAGCACCAACGCTTTTACGTTCAAACGCTTGGCTAATATATCGGCAAATGCTTGTGCTGATAGCGAGCGAAATTCTGTATCAAACCCTGCTACGATCAATGTTTCAACGCCATACTCTGCCAGCAGTACTTGTTTTTCTGCCAGATTAGTCAGACGCGCAGGCGCTTTGGCAGGTGCAAAAAACTCGCGTGGCTGCGGCTCAAATATCATGACCGCCGCACCCAAATTTTGGGTATGCGCAATCTCACGAACTTGGGCTAGCATGGCCTGATGACCAAGGTGCACACCGTCGAAATTGCCGATAGTGAGCACGCAAGATGCCAACTCTACTGGGACAGTGTCCGTAGATGAAGCGTGTGGCGACGAAATCAGTTGCTCAAGAAAATAGGTTTTCATAAGTTTTCAGCTATGATGAGACCAAATAAAAAACGAAAAAACACATCTATGCTTAAAATTGATGTGTCCAAAACCAGCCATTATAAAGTAAAATAGCCACACTAACATCCTATAGTCTACGTGTAATGCAAGTATGGCGCATAGGGTGGCTATTCTTTATTGCCAATGATGCTAACAACAATCTCGACAACAATGGAGATCTTATGTCTGCTGCTGCCTTAAATACTATACTAACCGACCTATCGACATATCAGCTTACCGATCAGTTCGTTGTGCAGCGTGCAAATAAAGAAGATTTAGCAGAAGTCTTAGCCATTTATAATCAAAGCATACCGGGCAAACAAGCAACAGCCAACCTTGCATTGGTTACGCTAGAGGAGCGTGCTGCTTGGTTTGAGGAGCATTTGGAGAGTGCAACCAGACCAATATATGTGGTCAAGGCATTACCATCAGATGACATATATCAAACAAAGGCGCCGATAGTCGCATGGGGCAGCTTTAGTGATTTGTACGCGCGTACGGCCTATCACATCAGTACTGAGATTAGCATTTATCTAAATCAAGATTATCAGGGTAAAGGATTAGGCAGTTTGCTGACCCGTTGGATGTTGACGCAAGCACCAAGCCTAGGTATTCGAAATGTCATTGCCCTTGTCTTTGCTCATAATCATCCAAGCTTAGGATTATTTCGTAAGCTTGGCTTTGAACAATGGGGTTATATGCCCGAAGTTTGCGATATGGAAGGGTTTATCGCTGATGTTGTGATGCTTGGTAAATCAGTGACATCAGACGATATTTTAGATAAAGCGTCTGAAACAATTTAACTTGAAATGCTCTAACCTAAAATCTTCCATTGACCTTCTATCTTCTGTAGCTGGTAGGTCAGTGGTGCAGGTTCGCTCTGTCCTTTTAGCATTAGCTCGCCAGTGATGATGGCACGAGTTTTGTCATCATTGTATTTGGTATCAGTAATCGTAACGCCATCCACCGTTTGCTGAAATGCAGACTGAGTATTGGCAAGCTCTTTTTCAAAGTTTGCCATATCGACTTGGTAATATGACGCCGCATCCTTCACGTCACCATAATATAAGCTGTTTAGGGCTTGCTTGACAGTATCTTCTGGCGTACCGGCTTGAGTCGGATTGGTCACTAGGCTTTTTTGTTCGGCCGCTTCAGTGACTGGATTAATATTGTCACTATCAATCGCTGTCTTATCTTCAGGGCCATCTGTCATTTCGCCTGTTTCGCTACCACTTTCAGCAATCTCTGCTTGGTCAGTCATATCATTGTCTAATGTGAGGTCTTCTGAGGTATCAACAGTCGCTGCCACATCTTCATTATCGGTAGCAGTTTCAGCCGACTCATTATTGCTACAACCGCTAATAAGGAGTCCAGTGCTTAGTACACCAGTTGCTAGCAGAATTGGTAAGCGCTGAAGGATTGGCTGTTTCGTTGTCATATCAAACCTCAAATGTCATTTATTCATTAATGATCTATTATGACAATTATTAGCAGCACGCATTGTCATTTCTCATAACAGGCTTGTTTTGGTTTCGTAAGCCCGTCATGAGTTTGCTTATACTTTATCCTAACCGTGCTTTAGCTGACGCGGACGGAAACCAGTCGCTAGCAATACCACACCGTAAACCAGCGCTCCGACGGCACACATAATAATCAGCGCGACGATACGTTGCCACTGAGCCTCATCGGTAGGAAAATAAGGTAGCATAAAATAAAGCACGCCAATCATAGAGCCAGTCGAGATAACAAACTGCGTAAATAATTTTTTCCAATGCGGACCGAAACGGAAAATATCACGCTTATGTAAGAAGTAATATAGCAAGCCTGCGTTTACAAAAGCAGCGCCAGTCGTAGCCAATGCCAGACCACCATGTAGCGGTATCTCTAAGAAGTAAAATATCCCGATAAAAATAACACTAAAGATCATATTGGCGATGACAGAGATGATGCCGATTTTGACAGGGGTTCTGGTGTCTTGACGCGCAAAAAATGCAGGGGCAAAGATTTTAATGAGCATAAATCCTAAGATACCACCTGCCATACTACGTAGGGCCAGTGAGCTCATCTGGGCGTCACGTAAGGTAAACTCACCGCGTAAGAACAGCGCTTGCATCAATACATCTGCCAGTACAAATAGGGCAGCTGAGGCAGGCACACCGACCAAGATGATAAGACGTGCTGCCCAGTCAATGGTCTTTTTAAAACTGACATCGTCTTTTTGAGCTTCGCTTTTTGATAGGCTTGGTAATATAACGGTACCAATTGCCACACCAATCAGACCCAATGGTAGCTCGCTCATACGTTCAGCTGCATAGAGCCAAGAGACGGAACCACCAATCATTAACGAGGCAAAAATGGTGTTCAACAGTAAATTAATCTGAGTAACAGAAACACCAAAGATAGCAGGTAACATCAACTTTAAAATACGACGAACACCTTCGTGCTGAAAATCAATTTTGGGCGCGACCAACAATTTCTGTTGCCATAGCTGCGGCAGTTGAATCAAAAACTGTAGCAAACCTGCGATAGCAACGGCATAGCCGAGTGCCATAATAGGCGTATCAAACATCGGCGCAAAAATCAGTGCGCCACCAATCATGCATAGGTTCAATAACACGGGCGCAAAGGCGGGCGCGGCAAATCGACCGTAGCTTTGTAGAATACCACTAGCAAAAGCTGTCATAGAGATGAATAGCAAATACGGAAAGGTAAGACGCAATAACTCAGCAGTGATAGCAAATTTGTTAGGTTGATCGGCAAACCCAGGGGCAAACAACGTCACCACCCAAGGTGCGATTAAGATGACCACCACCGTAAGCATCGATAGCACTAGCAATAATGCGCCCGAGGTTCGACTGACCAAAATCTGCACTTGCTGCAAGCTGTACTTTTCTTTGTATTCGGACAGTACTGGCACGAAAGCTTGGCTAAACGCACCTTCTGCAAACAGTCGTCGTAAGAAGTTTGGGATTTTGAAGGCGACCAAAAAGGCATCCATCAAACCACCTGCACCAAAAACCCCTAGCAATACAACATCACGTACCAAACCTAAAATACGCGATAACATGGTCATGCTGCTGACCACCATGGTTGAACGAAATAACCGACTTTTTGCCATGAGAACCTATCTTGCCAAGTTGTATATTGAGTTATGTGCTGATGTGATATGGATGAAAAACTGACGAATTATAGCACTTTCATAATTGAGATAAATGGATTGAGTGTGGAAATCACTTAAGTGACGGTGCATCGTTTTTCGTTGCATCAGCGACTAACTGGCGCAACCTTGCCCATTCAAAAAAATCACCAGGGTCAGTTTTACGCCTAGGCGCGATATCGCTATGGCCTGTCAAGTGGCGACGTGTTTTGGGGTAGGCCTTATAAATAGCGGCAATTACTTCGGCTAGCTGCTCATATTGAGCAGAGGTGAAGGACACAAAATCCGACCCTTCAAGCTCGATGCCAATGCTATAATCATTACATTCAGGTCGACCCAAGTAGCTAGACCGCCCGGCATGCCACGCCCGTTCGTTGAAATTGACGAACTGAGTGATAGCGCCATCACGTTCGATAAATAAATGCGCTGATACTTCCGCGCCTTTAATTGTTTGAAAGTAAGGATGAGTATCCCAGTCTAATTGATTAGTGAACAATGCTTTCACGTAATGCGTACCATTAGTGTCGCAGGCACCAAATTCATTCGGTGGTAGGCTGATATTGTGTACGACGATTGCGTCAATACTTAAACCTTTTGGCCTTACATTATAATTAGGTGAAGCCAACCAAGTGGCTGCCGAAAGTAGACCATCTTTGATGGACATTGGCGACGTAGGTGATGAGTTTGGTGATAATACGGGCATAATGCTCTCTTTTTATACTAGTATTGATAATGGTGTGATAAACAATCTATCTAAGTAGCTAAATGATAGTGGGCGATGCGTTTGATTTTTTGACCCAGAAACTTTAATAACGCTGATAGCGTATGAATAATAACGTGCGAGATTCTACCTCATGTCTATAAAACTGACGTCCATACCTATCGATTGTACGCTAATGACCATTGGCCTGCGAGCACGTCTGCCATTGGCTATAGCAGGGCTGCTACTCTCAGCTCAAACACAGGCATTTCTACCAACGCCGCTGTCCGTCCTTGAATCAGATACATTGTCACCTGACGTATCTAGCACATCACCTACTAGCACAGCACCTACTTATTCTAATTCAGATGCATTATCTGAGCCGGACAATATTAATAGTACTGAACTTAATATTCAAAAGAGTACTTTATCTGAATCAAGTTTAGTGACAGAACGGCTGCTATCGATATGGCGGCAGCAAGTAAAAACAGACAAGTTGGCACAGCATACAACATGGCGGCGCTTGTTGTATTTTTACGATGATAAAAACAGTGTATTGGGTAAAAAGAAAACCGAGAGTTTGGTTGATGATCCGAGATTTTTTCTAAGTAAGAATGGTCAACGGGATTCAGGTGCAGAGTTGGATGCGATGCTCGCGGCACTTGCACAAGAGTTGGCGTCATCATCAGCGACTGATCACAACCAAGCCAAAACTGATGCCAATAATAATTCTGTCTTATGCCGTTTCCCAGCACGAGTGGCATGGTTGACAGAGGTGCTAGCGATCGATGCTGCAAGTCTATCCGCTGACTGTCCAGAATTGGATGAATGGATGTCGACATTGGCGCCTGAGCAGCTATCTATCATGTTTGCGCAGGAGTACTTGGACAATCCGCTCTCTGCATTTGCTCATACGTTGCTACGCATTGACTCAAAAGCGAGCATTGCTGATCCAAACCAAATTGATAAGGCTTATGCGCTGAACTATACGGTAGACGGTGATCCAAACGACAGTTTCCCGATCTATGCTACCAAGTCAATGATTGGTAGCTACAACAGTGCTATCGAAATTGACCTTTATCCAGAGATGCTAGCGAAATACCTGCAAGATGATGAACGTGATACGTGGACATATCAGTTGAGTCTGACGCCAACGGAAGTTCAGCAGATTATGCGCCACGTTTGGGAAACCAAAGCATTGAAAATGCCGTATTATTTCACCACGGACAATTGTGCTTCTGAGATTCTGCGTCTTATTGATGTGGTCCGCCCGCAGCAAAACTTACTGAGCCAATTGTCTTATGCAGTCGTGCCTTCTGATGTGATTCAACTATTAAATGATAAGCAGTTACTGGCAAGTACCACTTATACACCTGCTGATAATACCTTACGTCAAAATCAGCTCAATGAGAAAAAACAACAGCGCGCGCAGTTGGGCTATCATAATAGTGCCAAACAAACCGTGAATAAGATCAAGTCTGCACAGCTCAACCCTGTATCGAGCATGTCAGCTGATGGGCAAACACTACTCAAGCGTCAAATCGACGTATCGGATAATAATCCAATAGACAGGCATACGCTACAATTGGGCACGATAGGTATAGGGAAACGTGGTGACGATGACTATATAGATATTGGGTTTCGAGCGGGATTTCATGATACGCTTGACCACGCCTCAGGGTATCCACAGTTTTTTAACTTAGAAGGGTTGGCTGCGACATTACGACTGTATGACACAGATGATAATAATCCCAATCAGCCAGACAATGTGACCTTGCAAAACGTCACTTTGATTCGTGGCCGTTCTTTTAATCCAGTCAATGCAGCCAAAAAAGGCAATACTTGGGGCGCCAGTATCGAGGCGACGCGAGTAAATGATGGCTCGCAAGAGGCAGGTACGGATCATCTGGTCGGTAGCGTGGGTTACGAAAAAGGCTGGTCATGGGCATTTGGTACACCAGCCGCAGGTACTGGTGAGATGCCGCCGCAACTGTGCTATACCCTTTTAGCAGGTACGGGGCAAGTAGGACGAGGTATCAATAAAGGTTTTCGTCTAGGCGCAGGTATCAATGCAGGCTGCCGTTATCAGATTAACAATCAGTTACGCGCGCAAGCTGAATTGCAATTGCCATATTGGTATCATGGCAGCAGCGATGAAACCAACGTCCGTGGTCATTATTGGCAACCAATCTCAAGCTTAGGGCTGCAATACGATATTGATAAAAAACAAGCACTACGTATCAATGCTAATTACGAATGGCAAGATCTTATCGATGCCAATGATGATATACAGCTATCGTACAGACGATACTTTTAGGCACTGATTTAGATATTGGTTTAGACAATGAGTTAGCCGTTGATTTAGGTATTAATTCAAACAAAATGGCTTCTAAGCACTGTCATGTTTGTATAAAGGAAGTTGTATAAAGGAAAACAGGCTTTATGAGTACGCAAAATTTACTAATTATCGGGCAAGGTGATATTGGCCTACCAGTGACCAATAAACTCGCCCAAGATGGCTATTGTGTGACTGGGCTGGCTCGTAGTGAGCGCGAATACTATGATTTGGTAGATAGTGCAGATTTTTTGCAGGCTAATGCGTTGACTTTGACTGCTGAGCAGCTACAAGCATTTACTCATATTGCGATTATCGTCACCCCTGACGAGTATTCAACCAGCGGTTATCACGACAGTTATCTAGCGATTAGTCAGCATTTGGCAACGCTTGCTCCACAGCTTATTAAACTTGAACGTGTAGTATTCATTTCTTCTACTGGTGTCTACGGTCAGGACAATGGCGAATGGATTGATGAGCATACTGCACCTGTTACGCCTGCGCGTGAAGCCTCAAAAGTTATATTGCAAGCAGAGCAAGCGCTGCAACAAGGCTTCGGTGATAAAGCCATTATTATTCGCCCCAGTGGTATCTACGGTCGCGAGCGCTTAATGCGACTACGTAAGGCTCGTGAGTCAGATAAAGATCCAGTGCCAGCTGAGCATTGGAGCAACCGTATTATGGATCGCGACTTGGTCAATATCATCGCCAAAGTGTTGACGATAGAGACACCAAAACCTGTCTATCTAGCGACGGACTATAGACCTGTTACTACGTTTGAACTAGGTGTTTGGCTTAGTGAGCAGGTTGGCGAGACACCTCCTACTATTGATAATACAAAAACCTCAGTGACAGGAAAACGCTTGCACAGCAACATTCCGTTAGCTTGGCTTGATTATGCTGATTGGCAGACAGGCTACCGAGATATTTTGAATTATCAAGAGTAAGCCTTTAGAGCTGAGCCCTAAAGAGTAAAATAGTCCTTGGTATAATCGTTCTTATTTATTTTATAGTTTATGGAGATTTCATGTCCCAGCCTTCTACTTCTGATGACCGTTTGTCTCATGCTAATCTGGCAACAGAAGGCAGGCAGCTGGCAGAAGGTCACGTCCGAAAAAAGGCTGAGCAATCGTCTATATTAGCTGATTCACAGCAACCTGCGATCGTACATCCTAACTTTGATCCCAAACAATCTCCTCTTGATCCTGCCAGACCATTAAGTGATATACCTGAGCCTGCTCGTCGCCTAAATGGTCAACTGCGCAGGCTTTATGGTAACTCGACTCGGTTCTATCAGCCCAATGCAGACAGCTTATCGAAGTGGTCGCTGATTGCTTCAGAAGCACTGGCTGAGCATTTATCATTGCTGAATGCGGCCCAGCTTATCGAATTGCCGGATAGCTTTTATCAGAATCACAGTGAGCAGCCACTAATATCGACATTATCGGATATGACGTTGTTAGATATGTCAGATATTCAACAGGCGATTCGCGCTTATCCAAAACTGAACCGTTACGGGTTTTTGCCTATTGATAGCGCTACAGGAGTTGAGTCAAACAACGATTCAGATGATGACTCAAATAATTACAGAAAGGCTGAGAAGCTTGTATTATCTATGCGCGCATTGACCAAACGTTATAATCCGGATGAGCTACTAAACAGTCTGTATGCCGACGATTGGCAAGTGATACTACAACCGCAGCAGTTTGAAACAGGCCAGGGCAGTTTGGCCACGGATATCATGGCATGTAGCGTGGCTGTCCATGCGCTAAAGCAGTGTAGTACCCGTAAGAGTATCAATCATAGTTATAGCGCCGCAGAAATTTGTCAGTATGTGCGTAGCTATTTGCTGAGTCAAATCGTTTGTGAGCCATCGCAGCGCCACGCATATCGTCAGATTCGACTATTTGCTGGTCATATTATTGTTGCCGCTTATCATTTGGGCTGGGAGATACAAGTCCGAGCAGATGGACAAAGCTATTTTAATATCTCGTCGCGTAGTGGTTTGCTGACTCGCTATGCCAATATGCAGGATTATGCGATCAATGGTTGGTCAAGCTGATCAATAATGCGTACAATAATGCAAATTTTTTGCCCCCTCTTTTTGCTGATAGGAATGTCATAATGTCTCATGTAACACGCCCTCAAGACCCTACATTTTCATCTCATCAATTTATTCAACTGGCTCTAGACAACCAAGTGCTCAAGTTCGGTGAGTTTGTCCTAAAGTCTGGTCGTATCAGTCCGTACTTTTTTAATGCAGGCTTGCTTGCGACTGGTGAGATGTTGTCGTTACTAGCACGTGGTTATGCAGATGCCTTAGCTGAACAAATAAGTGCAAATAATGGCGATAATGAGCAAGAGCTGGTCATCTTTGGTGCGGCTTATAAAGGCATTCCTTTTGTCGCAGCGACGGCGCAAGCGTTATGGCTACATCATGGCATTAATGCCAAATGGGGCTATAACCGTAAAGAAGCCAAAACTCACGGCGAAGGCGGAAATTTGGTAGGTGCTGACGTAACCGGCAAGGCCGTTTGGGTACTTGACGATGTCATCACAGCGGGTACAGCCATGCGCGAAGTGGTCGAGATTTTAGAGCAAGCAGGCGCAAGCGTTGCTGGTATTATCGTTGCACTCGATCGTAAAGAAAAAGGTCAAGCCGAGCACTCTGCTATCCAAGAGCTTGCCGCGACACTAAAAGTGCCTGTACGTGCATTGGTCGATATCGATGATTTGATCAGTTATTTAGCTGATGACCATGGTGCACAAAACGGCCAGCATAAAGACGCGACCCAGTTAGCCAAAATGCAACACTACCGTGAGCAGTACGGCGTATAGTTGGGCACTGATGTTGTTTAATCAGTTTGTTTCATATTAATAATATAACGTAAGTGAGTCTTATCATGAGCCAACAAAAACAAGAAAAGTCGCTAAAAATACTCGTTATTATGGATCCGATCGAGCGGGTTAATTATAAAAAAGACACCAGTCTCGCTATGATGTGGGCCGCTCAAGACCGTGGCCATCAGCTCGGTTATTGTCAGATTCATGACCTGTGGTTGGACCGTGGTCAGTTGATGGTTGATACGCAGCCACTGACAGTAAAGCGTGATCCTGCAGATTTCTATACATTGGGTGATAAAAGCACAGGGCCAGTCGGCAACTATGACGTGATTTTGATGCGCAAAGATCCACCGTTTGATATGCGCTTTATTTATGCCACTTATATGCTTGACCATGCAAAGGCGGCAGGCGTACTCGTGGTCAATGATCCACAAGCGATTCGCGACTGCAATGAAAAGTTATTTGCGACATGGTTTAGCGATTATATGAGCCCAACGATTGTGACTAGCAAACAAGCACACATTCGTAAGTTTATCGCTGAACAGCAGGACGTCATCGTCAAACCATTAGATGGTATGGGCGGCACTGGTATCTTTCGCTTAACCGCTGATAGCCCAAACATCGGAGTGACATTAGAGATACTGACTGAGCTTGAGACTTTGCCCATTATGGCGCAGCGTTATTTGCCGGAGATTAAAGAAGGCGACAAACGCGTATTGATCGTCGATGGAGTCGTGGTAGATTATAGTTTGGCTCGTATTCCAACCAAAGGCGAGACCCGTGGTAATCTAGCAGCTGGTGGTAGTGGCGTTGCTATGCCATTGACTGATATCGAACGCCAAGTAGCAGAAGTTGTAGCGCCAATTGTCAAAGAAAAAGGCCTAATGTTCGTTGGTCTAGACTTGATCGGTGGACGTATCACTGAGATTAACGTCACTAGCCCAACGTGCGTACGTGAGATTGATGACCAATGCGGTACAGATATCGCGACCGATTTTATCATGGCGATTGAGAATAAATTTACTGCGTAGTTTTAGCTATGTTCAGGAACGTTTTGAGTTCAGGAATGTTTTGAGTTCAGGAATGTTTTGAGTTCAGGAATGTTTTGAGTTCAGGAATGTTTTGAGTTCAGGAATATTTTGACTACGTAAAACCCATATTTTGAGGGTTTGTTAGTCATGGATTTTCCTTACCGTTTATTAGTATCACACGACGCCAAGCCGTGACCGATCATGGCTTGGATTTTTGTTATTTTTGCTGCATAAAGTACTGTATATAAGACAATGATTTCCTCTATACTATGCGGGCTTTGGCTAGGTCATTATTTTTTATAATTGTCACTGCAGCAGTGAGATAAACCCTTCATATAAATAAAGTAAAGATAGGCAGGCGTTCATGAAAACACCGCATATATTGATGATGGCAGCTGGTACGGGCGGGCATGTTTTTCCAGCGCTTGCAGTGAGCGACGAGCTGACCCAGCGCGGTGCGGTTATTCATTGGTTGGGAACGCCAAACGGTATGGAAAATGGTTTGGTTGAGCCGACAGGTTATCCTTTTCACGCTATTAATATGCAAGGACTTCGTGGCAAAGGCGTTGGTCGACTATTAAAGCTACCAATGACTCTGCTATCCGCGACGATGGCAGCCGTGAAAGTGATTCGTAGTAATCAGATCGATGTAGTCGTTGGGTTCGGCGGTTATGTCACTGCACCCGGCGGTATCGCTGCGCGCATGACTAACATTCCGTTGATTATCCATGAGCAAAATGCCATTGCTGGCATGAGCAACCGCTACTTATCTAAACTGTCGACCAAGACATTACAAGCGTTTGAGAATACCTTTGCCAATAGTCAGCAAGATGCCAAGCTTGAGACAGTGGGCAATCCTGTACGTAACGCCATTACTGGTGTCGCAGAGCCAACGGTACGCTACGATGTAAATGACAGTTCACCGCTTAAACTGTTGGTAGTCGGCGGTTCACTTGGTGCTCAGGTATTAAATGATACAGTACCAAAAGCGTTAGCATTATTAGATCAGCCGTTTGAAGTCTTACACCAGTGTGGACGCAACAATGAAGCAGCCACGCAAGCGGCTTATAGCGAGCAAAACCTAAACAACCATCAGTTTACTGTACAGCCTTTTATTGATGATATGGCTGCAGCTTATAACTGGGCAGACATCATCGTTTGCCGAGCAGGTGCATTGACCGTGACGGAAATTCAAAATGTCGGCATCGCCGCTATTTTTGTACCGCTACCGCATGCAGTGGATGACCATCAAACAGCTAATGCACGCACGCTGACCTCACATGAAGCTGCAATTTTATTGCCGCAGTCAGAGCTAACTGCCAAAAGTCTCAGTGACGAGCTCGGCGCACTCAATCGAGAGAAGTGCTTGGCAATGGCTAAAAAAGGCCATGCATTGGCCAACCGTAGTGCGAGTAAGCAAGTTGCTGATATCATTTGGCAAGCGCTATAGTCTGTCATCTATACCCTCATTTGAATTTACTAAGTTTTATTGACCTTTAATAAAGAGAGATCCTTATGCCTACCTCTGCGAAAGCTCTACCTAAGCGTTTGATTGAAATACCAGAAATGCGCCGCATTCAGCATTTGCATTTCATCGGTATTGGTGGCTCAGGCATGTGCGGTATCGCTGAGGTGATGAACAATCAAGGCTATCAGGTCAGTGGTTCTGACATCGCAGAAAGTCTAGTGACTAAGCGTCTACAGCAGATTGGTATTGAGATATCGATTGGCCATGACTCTAAAAACATTGCCAATGCTGATGTTATCGTTGTCTCATCAGCGATTGATCGTAGCAACCCTGAGGTAAAAGCAGCGCTTGAAGCTCGCCTGCCAGTAGTACGCCGCGCTGACATGCTTGGTGAGCTAATGCGCTATCGTCATGGTATCGCAGTTGCTGGCGCGCATGGTAAAACGACAACGACGAGTTTGCTAACCACAATGATGGCAGAAGGACAGCTAGATCCTACCTATGTCATCGGCGGTAAGTTAAATGCGTCAGGCAAAAATGCGGCATTGGGTAGCAGCCGTTTCTTGGTAGCAGAGGCTGATGAGTCTGATGCATCGTTCTTGTCATTGCATCCGATGGCCGCGATTGTGACTAACATCGACCAAGACCATATGGAAACCTACGAAAACAGCTTTGATAAATTAAAAGCCGCTTATATCCAGTTTCTACAAAACATGCCGTTTTACGGTTTGGCAGTGGTCTGCGGTGATGACCCTGAACTATATGCAATGATCGATGATATCGGTCGTCCAGTATTGACCTTTGGTCTTGAGCCGTTCAATGACGTACAGGCTGTAGACTTGGTGACAGAAGGGACCAAAACTCACTTTACCGTACTGCGCCGTGACCGTGAGCCATTACGCCTAACGTTAAACATTCCTGGTACACATAACGTTTATAACGCGCTTGCTGCCATCACGATGGCGACTGACGAAGGCGTTGATGATGCAGCGATTGAGCGCGCCCTGCAAAAATTTGAAGGCGTGGGTCGTCGTTTTGAGCAGCATGCTTCTGTCGATATCGATGATGGTAATGTCTTATTGATTGATGATTATGGTCATCATCCAAAAGAAGTCGATGCGACCATTAAAGCCGCTCGTCAAAGCTTCCCTGATCGTCGTTTAGTGATGCTATTTCAGCCGCATCGTTATAGCCGTACCCGTGATTGCTACGATGATTTTGTAGAAGTGCTATCGAGCGTTGATGAGCTATTATTATTAGATGTTTATTCAGCAGGGGAGAGTCCGATTACGGGCGCTGATACCAAATCACTAGCTCGCAGTATCCGTTTGCGCGGTGAAGTTGAACCGACTATTATTGATAAAGACAATCTAGCTCCTGTTATGCAGCGTTTGTTAAAAGCCAACGACATGCTGATTACCCAAGGCGCTGGTAATGTCGGGCAGATTGCTATCGATTTGGCTGCCAATAACCTTTATATTAAGTAAGCTAAAATTTAGGGACGATCCTCATGACAACTGATAATAAAGACAATAATAGCACTCAAAATGCAGCTATCAATGATACATCTTTAAACACGACGACTCATGCAAAAGACGCCAGTCAGTTTGGCAAAGTAGCCGTTATTTATGGTGGCAGTAGCAATGAGCGCAGCGTGTCTTTGGACAGTGGTGCGGCAGTATTGCAAGCGCTCCAAAACCAAGGCGTTGATGCCACTCATTTTGATCCAAAGCACCAAGACATCACTGAGCTGCGCAAATATGACCGCGTGTTTAATGTGTTGCATGGTCGTGGCGGCGAAGATGGCTTGTTGCAAGGCGTATTACAGTGGTTTGATATACCGCAAACAGGTTCAGGCATTCTAGCTTCTGCACTAGGTATGGACAAAGTACGTACCAAGCAATTGTGGCAAGGCTGCGGCTTATCAACTGCACCATTTTCATTATTGACAGCTGATACTGACTGGCAGCAAGTGGTTAATATGTTAGGTCTGCCACTTATCATTAAACCAGTTCATGAAGGTTCGAGCATTGGCATGACCAAGGTCAACCACCTTGACGAACTGCCTGCCGCTTATGCAACTGCAGTGGAGTGTGGTGACGCGGTGATGGCTGAGCGCTGGATTACAGGTCGCGAATTTACGATTGTGATTATCGATGATGAAGCCTATCCAGTGATTCGTCTCGAACCAGCTGATATCACTAATTTCTATGATTTTGAAGCCAAGTACAATCGCAACGATACCAGTTACTACATTCCCTGTGGATTGAGCGCTGCTGATGAAAAGCACTTGCAAGATTTAAGCCTTGCGGCATTTCGTGCAGTAGATGCAAAAGGCTGGGGGCGTATTGATGCCATGCAAGACGAAGCAGGCAATTTTTGGTTGCTCGAAATCAATACCGTACCAGGTATGACCAGTCACAGTTTGGTTCCGATGGCAGCTAAAGCTCGTGGACTAGATTTTGATGCACTATGCTGGCATATTTTGGCACAAACGTTGTAGCTATTAGATTGATTGTATTCAATTGAGAAATGATTATATTTGTGTCACTAGAGCTGCTATACCACAGCTTCATGTAAACTTGTGTAAATTCGCTGCTACTAGTTGGTGTTTGGCTATTGTTTAACCATAAAATACGTTAATATTGTAAGAATAGGTCTATTTCGGTAATATTTATGTTGTTTTGTGAATACAACTGATAACTTATTCATAATTTAAGAAAAATGTTACGTTTAAATCAACGTAATCGCTGTATATAAGCTATATTTTTAATAAAATTTGATAACATATCGACTTAATAAGCTTCTGCCAAAAATACGCAGATTTATATCAATAAATAGCATGATCAGTTTTATGCAAATATAGGGACAAAGGTCGTTATGGCTCAAACTGTCAACGAGGTAACTGACTTGATGAGTGATAAAGCCGGTCGCCCAAAATCTAAGATCCAAATACCGGCAACGGTAAAGTATCTATTTATGGTACTGGTCTTAGGTTTGCTAGTGCTAATATTAATGATGGGCGGCAAAGCGCTGCGTGATGCGCCGCCCGCAAATATTTATGTCAGTAATCAAGGTTTGTCTGCTGCTCAGTATGGCTCATTGCAAGACGTGATGGAACAACAACAAGTAAGTAGCTTCTTTACTTCTGATTTGCAAGCATTGCGAGACATTACGATGGGTTTAGCTTGGGTAGACCAAGTGAGTATCTCTCGTGATTGGCAACGTGGCATCGTCGTCAACGCATTACCCAAACAAGCAGTTGCTAATTTTGGTACAGAACGTTTGGTCGATGCAAAAGGGGCTGTGTTTGTTCCTGCTGATAGTAGAGATTTAACACAAGAGCGTTTTGCCACCCTACAAGGCGAGATGTCTCAAGCGCCAGTTATCATGCAACAAATGCAGCAGGTCAATGATTGGTATGCACCGCTTGGTATGCAGGTCGAAGATATCATTCTGTCACCGAGAATGACTTGGTTAATCCGCTTTGACAATGGGCTACGTGTGATTGTCGACAATGAAAATACGGCGCAAAAACTACTGAATTTAAGCCAGTTGCTTGGCAATCAGTTAAGTACGCGTCGAGATGAAATGCAGTCTGTAGATTTACGATACAAAAACGGCTTCACTATTGCTTGGAGCGTGACACAGAGTGCTGAATCAGAATAGCCTAAGTAAGCACTACATCTATGCATAACCGATGTGAGCTAATACGGTTTATTTAATTTGAAGAAAATATGTACAACATCATAGCGTATTAGTAACGCTTTTTTTAATGATTTAATAGAAGAGTATCACTTGCTCTTCTATTTAGCGATAATTTGTCTGGTACCATGAAAAATAATGAAAATCTGGTTGTTGTCCATCTAAGTGCCACGGCAGTATATGTCGTCATAGGCAATGTTGTCTCTGCAAAAGACATTCGTATTTTGGGCGTAGGACAAGTTAAAAACAGCGATTTTTATCAAGGTCAAATAAAGCATCGTGAACGTCTGCAAGGTGCTATTAAGCAAGCCATTCAGGAAGCAGAAGACACCGCTAACTGCCGTGTGCATAGTGTTTGGTTAACGCTTGCGACACCTGAGCTATCTAGCAAAAACAGTGCTGGAGAGGTCAAAGTAGAAGATGAAGTGGTACGTGCCAAAGACATGGTACAAGCATTGGCCAATGCAAAGTCGCGTGATTTATCATCTGACTATTATTTGATGCATTGCTGTCAGCAAGGTATCTATGTCGATGAGCAAGATTTTATGGTGGATGATGTCATCGAGATGATGGCACACAATATCACCGTAATGTACCACATGATGATGATGCCTGTTGCCAGCCGTCAGAATATCCAAAAGCTATTACAAAGTTGTGACGTCGGCATTGATCATATTGTTTTCGATGCAGTGACCAGCGCTGAGTATAGTTTGATGACTGAGGAGCGCCAGCAAGGCGTTTGCTTGGTTGATATCGGTGCCAGTACGACCAGCATTTGTGTTTATAAAGAGAATAAGCTGATTTTTACACATTGTATAGCAACAGGCAGTCATGAAGTGACAATGGATATTTCAGCTGATTTTGGTATTTCCATGATTGAAGCTGAAAAGCTGAAGAAGTCTCATGGTACAGCTGATGTTAATAGTGTCGATCCAAGCGCCTTCTTTTTATTCAAGCCTCAAGGATCGGGTGACGAAATCAATATTGGTATCTATAACCTAGCACGCATCATTGAAGCTCGTTACGTTCAGATATTTACTGAAGTAGCGCGTCAACTACACGAAGCAGGTTTGATAGGCTATATCGATAAAGGGATTGTGTTGACTGGCGGCGGTAGTACGATTAAAGGTATGATACCCTTTGCCAAAAAGCTACTAAAAATGCCTGTCGTACTAACAAACACCCATCCTGCTATCAGTGCTTATAATCATTTTGATAATGATGAGTCATTTAAGCTACTTAATAGTCAAGTGAATGACCGTGCTTATCAGACGGCTTTTGGTACGTTGTTATACAGTCAGAGTGAGCAATTCCGCCGTAGCGAAAAAAGTGAACCTGAAGCGATTCAAAACAATCGAGTATCAGGCGTGTTTCGGAGTGCGGGTCAACGGTTTGCAAATGTTTTAAAGAAAATATTATAGTTTTGTTTAACAGAATATCTAGAGCATCCATACATTATGGAATGTCTCTAAGTTGGTTAAGCAAAAAAAATAGAGCAATATTGCGAATAAATTCGTTTTAAAAATAAAGTATTAAGTAATAATGACATATTATTGTCTATACTGATCGATTTTAGCCATACCCTGTTTTATTTAAATACATTTATATATAGTATGTCGATAGCGCGCCACATGAGTGCGTTACTATGTATCGACCATCACGCTATCTGCAACTGGAGAATCTTTTTTATGTCAAAATACACCATGCCAGATGATAATCAGCTTCAAAACAATGGCCAAGCAAGCTTCACAGTATTCGGTGTGGGTGGTGGTGGCGGTAATGCTGTTGAACATATGGTACAACAAGGGATTAGAGGTGTGACGTTCGTCTGTGCGAATACGGATAAACAAGCACTTGATCGTTTGACAGCACCGCATAAGTTACAACTGGGCGCAAAAACGAACCGTGGTCTAGGCGCTGGTGCCAATCCAGAAGTCGGACGTGAAGCAGCAGAGAGCGAAGAAGAAGCGATCCGCGCGTTACTCGAACATTCTGACATGGTCTTTATTACCGCTGGAATGGGCGGTGGTACGGGTACGGGCGCAGCACCAGTCGTGGCTCGTATTGCTAAAGAGATGGAAGTATTGACGGTCGCTGTTGTGACCACACCTTTCAAATTCGAAGGCGGTAAACGTATCAAGGCGGCCAAAGCAGGTATTGAGCAGTTGACCAACTTCGTTGACTCTATCATTACCATTCCTAATGATAAGTTGATGAGCGTTTATGGCAATATCTCTATGCAAGATGCGTTCAAAAAAGCGGACGATGTGTTATTACACGCCGTGCAAGGTATCGCTGAAACCATCGCCAGCGAAGGTATGATCAATATTGACTTTAACGATATTCGCACCGCAATGACTGCCAAAGGTCATGCGATGATGGGTATTGGCCGTGCCAGCGGTGACGATCGTGCGCGTCAAGCGACTGAAAAAGCCATCAGATCACCGTTACTTGATGATTTACGTTTAGAGAATGCCAAAGGTCTACTGGTTAACGTGATTTCATCTGAGTCTTTGTCATTGGATGAAATGAGCAAAATCAGTGCAATCGTCGAAGAAATTACTGATATCGATGATGCTCATATTTTCTACGGCTCTGTTATCGATGAAAAAATGGGTGATGATTTGCATGTCACTGTCATCGCAACTGGCTTAACGTTAGATGAAAACGCAGGTCAAGAGCCAGAAGTAGTAGAGCAGCCAGTACCTTCTGTTAATAGCACGCAACCTGTTGATCCCAACGTGCATACCAGCGCTTTAAACAGTCAGAAGCAGTTACAAGCTCAGCAGCATCAAGATAGCGTTGCACGTCCTAGTGCAAATGCACCTCAAGAGCAGCCTAAGACTAAAACAAACAGTATTCAAGACTATTTAAAGCGTCAACAGAATAAATAGTAATTCTAATTTACTGTAAGTAAGAAAAAGCCAGCATTTTAATGCTGGCTTTTTTGTGTTTAAAGAAAGATGAACCGTTTTCTATAAGAAAGATTATGACAATTTTCTATGTAATCTATATGTATATAACCTTCGAAACTTATATGAGTCTCGTTGTTTTATAGCATTAGATAGGTCATATAAAGTAAAAATCAGAAATAGGAAGTTGACGATAAGTGTTATCAATCAAGGAGATAAGAAAATTAGCGCTTTTTATATATAGCGAATAAGGGGTCGGTAATGGTACACTATGTCAATTGTAACAAAATATGTGAGAAGACAACCATGAACCAAAGAACCATAAAAACAGCAATAGCCGTTACGGGTACTGGTCTACATAGTGGTCAGCCTGTTGACTTGGAGTTTCATCCACAGCCGATTGACACTGGTATTGTTTTCGAGCGCTCTGATATAGAAGGTAGTCAACCAATTCCAGCAAGTGCGTTTTTAGTACAAGACACCATGATGTCATCGAATTTAGTGTTTGGTGGTACGCGAGTGGGCACGGTTGAGCATCTGCTTAGTGCCATCGCTGGGCTAGGAGTAGACAATCTGTTAGTTCGGGTTTCTGCTTCAGAGATACCAATTATGGATGGTAGCGCTGCGCCTTTTGTCGCGCTCTTACTTGATGCAGGATTTTGTGAGCAAGAAGCGGCCAAGAAATTTATTAAAATTATACGTCCAGTACGAGTGAAGCTAGAAGATAAATGGGCAGAGCTAGGTCCTTATGAAGGGTATGAATTAAATTTCGAAATTGATTTTGATCATCCTGCATTTGATAAGAACTTTCAGCATGCACAGTTGCAGTTCTCTACACAGAACTTTATCGAACAATTAAGCACTGCGCGTACTTTTGGATTTTTACGTGATATAGAAGCACTACGTCAAAATAACTTAGCACTTGGCGGCAGTATGGAAAACGCCATCGTTATCGATGATGCCAACATACTTAATGCCGAAGGCTTACGTTTTAACGATGAGTTTGTTCGTCATAAAATTTTAGATGCTTTAGGAGATTTGCATCTGATTGGCTACCCAATTTTAGGTCGTTTTAATGCCTATAAGTCTGGTCATGCTCTAAATAATTTGTTAGTACGTGAAATACTGTCTGACGAAGATAACTTTGAAATTGTAACTTTTGATGACAATGTAACCTGTCCTATCGAGTATTTACCGCTTAATGATTTGGTTATTGAAGGATAAATACAGGAATATACAGGAAGTATCGAAACATTTACGCAATATTACATAGAAAGCCCATAATTACATTTATATAATATGCTTTATTTTGAATATATTGTCTATATGAATATATGAATTTTCCGTTAAGGCATATAATACAAAAGCTGTAGATGATTTTTAAGTCCTTTGTTAGTTATATCCATGATCTGGATGTAACTAACGGAGGATTTTTTTTGTCCAATGCATTACAAAAATCCATCTTTATCAATGCCATCACCTGCTCTTATTTACATAACTTTACATTTAACGGTCGGTATTTTTAATGATTAATCAAACGCAAAAGAGCTTTTTTGAGATTCTCATCAGTGGTGACATGCTCTGCGGCCTGTGATATAGTCCGTTTTGTGTTCTGGCTAAGCGCCTGATTTTCATTGGCTTTACGAGAATTTGGCAAGTGCAGTGATGATGTTGATGATTGTTTGGATGAATAATTATTGGCAGAGCTTTTAGCCACAACGACGCGAATTTGCTTGAGTTGTTTAAATGTAATTGACTGCTCTGTTAGTATTTGCAAATACGAGCTATGTAAATAGCGAATATGATTTGCTGCTGTCATTGAGCTAACACTTAATATCAACTGCTCAGGTGTTAAGCCTACAACCCAACAGGTATTGAGTATTTCTTCAGGTAGACAGTCTACCAATAGCTCTTTTATCTCGTTGGTTGCTTCTATATATAGTCGCATGTTGTTAGCAAGGGTTTGAGGTAGCGCGCTACCAGCAAATGCTTGATGATCTATAAGCTGGGCAAGCCGATTAGGTTGTTTTTTTGACATCGTAAGTACTCATCTAATAGGTGACAAACTCGATACTCATAACAGACATGCTAAAAGCAATATATAGCAGATGGCTTATAAGATAGTTGACTAGGTGGGAGGTACTACTGGCACTAGTCACTATTTGAAAAGAATGAACCGTTGTAATAGGGATTTTATCACGTCTATTTGATGATTATATCCTCTAAATTAATTGATGCTTCGTTACGGATGACGAGCAGACTTGTATTAACAATAGGTAGTAAATTTATGAAACAAGCTTTATTAATTTTGTCAGTATTGGGAATGGGTATCGCACAGACGAGTGGTGCTGCCGAAACAACCTTTCAACCAAATAATACCTTGAGTCATACCATCACAAATATTTCTACTTCTGCGAACTATGGTTCTAGTCGCAACATCTATAGCACTAATAGTGGTGCCCATGTATATAGCAATGATGAGATCAGTCAAGCAATTGACAACCTAAGCGCTCATGCTAAGCAAAAAGAATATCAGCTCGCTTCACTGACCAGTCGTTTGTCTTACGAACAGCGTCAGCAGCAAGCAAGCCGTGTACCTGACCGCAACTCTGCTCCTGCTATTGCAGCAGCAAATGCCTCTCGCGTCGCTCTATCTAGAAGCTCTGGTTACTGTGCTCGCTATGTACGTAAAGCATTACAATCAGCAGGTTATGAATTTACGCCTAACCCTTCAGCCTATCAGTACGCCTCTCGTGGCACGCTAGCCCAAGCTGGCTTCACCAAGATCAGTAACGACATGGCACCACAAGTTGGTGATGTTGTTGTCTATAACCGCACGTCAAGCCGTCCACACGGTCATATCCAGATTTTTGATGGCAATGACTGGGTATCTGATTTCCGTCAAAACAGCATCAGCCCATATAGCGGTAACTACAGCTATACGACATGGCGTGATTCGCAGTATGTTGATGATGCATCAGATCGTGGTATCTACCTTGCGATGGCTGACAAATAAACATCGGTTAAATGAAGTAAGCATCAGTTAAATAAGACTAAAGTTTTCTCCAAACTCAGTAATGCTCTTTATGACATTACTGGGTTTTTTTTGTACTTTAAATAATTATATCTAAGAATAGCTGTATTTAAATGAGTACAGCTCATACAACCAAATCAAAGCTCAAACTTTGGCCAATAGTCGCGATTGTGAAAATCAGGCGGGGATGCATGGCCCGAGGCAAAATATAAGTCAGTTTTGCCAAACCATAAGATGACACAAGGATGTATTTGTTCAATCTTCATGTTTGCAATAGCGTATTGTTGATTCGGTAGCTGCGTTATAGGTAGGCTAAAGCTGCGCTCATAATGAGCAGGTGTCTGCACTACCGTTGAAGTGCTAGATAGTAGGCTTGCTACTGATAAGGCTGTCAAATCCTTATGGTTGTTCCAACCAACAGATGCGCGTGTGGTTCCGTCGGTCTCGTACAACGGTACTGGCGGTAGTGCCGCAGGGTTACGATAGCTCTCAAATTGATAAAGTGCATAACGACCATCAGGACTCGCATTAATCTCTATATAAGCAGTTGTTTGCTGAAGTGGTATCTTGTGAGGTTCTGGATGGTGAATTGCTACGATATCTTCGTCATCATTCTTACAGCCTGCAATCTTGCTGCCAGCAATAAAACATTCAAGGCACGTCTCTTCCCATAGGTAATCAGTGAAATTTACTTGAGTTTGTTGCCATGTTCGCCAATTGAGTTGGTTTGCTAGAATTTGGCTAGGCAGAGTCACTTGATAGGTCAGCATTAGTTGCAAAGCTGGCTGTTGGATGATCTCTGTACTTACTTCGATAGAGATATTCTCAAGATCTTCTATAGACACGCCTAATTGCTGAGCGTCTTTTGCTATCGTCTCGGTGGCTATAGAGAGGTTAAAAGATTGGTTCATTATGGGTACATCTCGACGGTAATAATAAAGAGGTGATAGTGACAAGAGAAAGTATACTGATTAAGGGCACTAATACTATATGGTAAATATAACCGAGACTATCGGAAAACATAAAAGCCGCGAGCAATAAGCGTCGCGGCCTTTGTATTTCGTTATCGTTTGGCTATGATATAAGTGAGCATAAAACCCAGTCACTTAATGCCAGTCTATCATGACATATTACTGCGCGTGACGTGCTAGGTTAGACAGTTTTGGGTTGGCATTTGGGTTTTTACGTAGTAATAATGCCATACGACCAATAGAGTGAACCAAAGACGCATTAGCCGCTTTAGCAAGTTCAGCGCCAACGATGTCACGCTCTTCTTTCGTGCCAGCAGGCAATTTCACTTTGATAAGCTCATGATCTGTTAGCGCGCGATCGATTTCTTCAGTAATGGTTGGGGTAATACCCTTGTTGCCGATCATAACGATAGGCTTTAGCTCGTGACCGATGCCTTTTAGACGTTTGATGGTAGCGTTATCGAGTTGCATAGAGTTCCTAAGTGTTGGTAAAAATAAAAATGGTACTGTCAAAAACAGTTATTGATCATTATAGATAATCTGTGACCATCTTGCATGAGATCAGCAGGATTTTGCACGATTTTACGTGACGAAAATGTTAAACTGAATGTTTGGTACATTATAAACGCTACTGCCTTATAAAACAGTTATTTAACCAATAGAATTTGGTCAGTTTGCAACCAACCATGAATAAAAAATCTGATTAACACTGTATTTAGAATAATCCGCAACGGATTAATATCAGTTTGTAAGTGATAGAGCAATTAAAGCAGCTAGATTTAGTAAAGCAATAGGAGCAGGTATTTTGGCCACGCGTATCGAAAACAAAAAACTATCAAAGAGCAGCAGTGCTTGGATGAAAGAGCATATTGACGATCATTATGTGCAAAAAGCTCAAAAAGATGGCTACCGTGCCCGTGCCGCTTATAAATTATTAGAGATTAATGAAAAAACCAACCTAATCAAAAAAGGCATGACGGTCGTGGACTTGGGCAGTGCGCCTGGTAGCTGGTCACAAGTCGCTGGTCGATTGGTAGGTGACGATGGTATCTTGATTGCCTCTGATATTTTGGCCATGGATACCTTGCCTGATGTGACCTTTATTCAGGGCGATTTTCGTGAAGCTGAAGTGTTTGATGCCATTATGGCAGAAGTGGGTGATAGACAAGTCGACGTGGTATTGTCTGACATGGCACCCAATACGGCGGGAAATAGCGCTATCGATCAGCCACGTATGATGTACTTATGTGAGCTAGCAGTAGACTTCGCGCTCGCAACCTTACCAGAAGGTGGCGCACTTATTATGAAAGTGTTTCAAGGCGAGGGTACACAAGAATTACGCAAGCAGATGCAGCAGGATTTTAGTAAGATTCGTAGTATAAAGCCAGGTGCGTCACGACCACGCTCAAAAGAGATGTTTTGGATAGCGATTAAATAGTTTTAACATCAATAGGTTGCTGCTCTTGTAAGCGTGAGGGTAAACCACCATAAAGTGTTATTATCGCGATATAAAAGCTGCGTCAATTGTTAAATGAATAATCGTGAAACCTGCTTGAATTATACGGGTTAGCACCACATATCATGGTATATTACCTTTGTTTTTAGCATACGTTTTAGGCAAAGTCGTCTGATAATAAGCGTTTTACAAGCTCAGTGATCGTATATCTATGTTTATCTCATAATGATTATTTATAAAAACAATTTTTAGGCTACCTATAAATCATATAAGTTTAATTTAGCAGTTTTTTATTATCAGGATATTCGTTAAAAATGAGCAATACGTTTATAGACGTCACGTGTTTAATAAACACACCAATAAGTAAGGGATGGGAATAACTAGTGAGCGACATGGTAAAAAATACCTTATTGTGGCTGGTGGTAATCGGCGTTTTGGTGCTGGTGTTTAGCGGCTTTGATCAATCTTCTGAGCCGGATAACCTTAACTACTCTGAGTTTGTGACCGCAGTGTCAGAAAACCAAGTAGCCAGTGTCGAGATCGACGGCGAACAGATCACCGGCGAAAAGAAAAATGGCTCATCTTTTGAGACCATTAGACCAGCTGTGTCAGATGACCAGCTGATGCCAATGCTACGTGAGAACCAAGTCGAAGTTCAAGGAACTGCACCAAAGCGCCAAAGCGTATTAATGCAACTACTGATAGCCAGCTTCCCAATTCTATTGATTATTGGTCTGTTCTTATTCTTTATGCGTAACATGCAGGGCGGCGCTGGCGGTAAAGGCGGCGGTCCAATGAGCTTTGGTAAATCAAAAGCGAAAATGCTGACCGAAGATCAAATCAACGTTAACTTCGAAGATGTGGCTGGTTGTGAAGAAGCTAAAGAAGAAGTCGTTGAAGTAGTTGAATTCTTGCGTGATCCAGACAAATTTACCAAACTGGGTGCAACGATTCCTCGTGGTATCTTGATGGTAGGTCCTCCTGGTACAGGTAAAACCTTGTTAGCGAGAGCTATTGCTGGTGAAGCTAAAGTGCCGTTTTTCTCAATTTCAGGTTCTGATTTTGTTGAAATGTTCGTCGGTGTTGGTGCATCACGCGTACGCGATATGTTCGAACAAGCGAAGAAAAGCGCACCTTGTATCATTTTTATTGATGAGATTGATGCAGTCGGTCGTCATCGTGGTTCCGGTATGGGCGGCGGTAATGATGAGCGCGAGCAGACATTGAACCAACTATTGGTTGAGATGGATGGTTTTGAAGGTAATGAAGGCGTTATTGTTATTGCCGCAACCAACCGTGCTGATGTGCTCGATAAAGCATTACTGCGTCCAGGTCGTTTTGACCGTCAGGTACAAGTAGGCTTGCCGGATATCAAAGGCCGTGAACAAATTCTAAAAGTACATTTGAAGAAACTGCCGAACACAATTAGTGTAGATGCCAGTTCTCTTGCTCGTGGTACGCCTGGATTCAGTGGTGCACAGCTTGCCAACCTTGTAAACGAAGCTGCATTGTTCGCCGCGCGTCGCAACAAGACTAGCGTCGATATGAATGACTTTGAAGATGCAAAAGACAAGCTATATATGGGTCCTGAACGCAAGTCCATGGTGATCCGCGAAGAAGAGCGCCGTGCGACCGCGTATCACGAAGCGGGTCATGCGCTAGTAGCTGAACTACTGCCAGGTACAGATCCGGTGCATAAGGTCACTATCATGCCTCGTGGTTTTGCGCTTGGTGTTACTTGGCAGCTGCCTGAGCACGATCAAACCAGCATGTATAAATCTAAGATGTTAAGCGACATTGCGATTTTGTTCGGTGGTCGTATTGCTGAAGAAGTCTTTATTAATCAGATGTCAACAGGTGCTTCAAATGATTTTGAACGTGCTACTAAAATGGCACGTGCGATGGTCACGAAGTACGGTATGTCTGATGCACTTGGTATCATGGTGTACGAAGATGACGACAACTCGCAAGGATATTTCGGCGGTGGCGGTCGTACTATCTCTGAAGCTACGCAGCAGAAGGTCGATGAAGAAGTGCGTCGTATGCTAGAAGAGCAGTATGATATCGCTCGTGAATTGATTGAGGCTAATCAGGACAAAATGCATGCAATGGTTGATGCACTTATGAATTGGGAAACCATTGATCGTGACCAACTGCAAGATATTCTAGCAGGTGAAGAACCGCGTCCACCAAGAGTTTACCAGCATAACGAAGTAAACTTGTCGAAAAACGATGTTAAAACAACGGGTGCTACACCGCCACCATTACCAGCGATGTAAATGCTAGCGTACTCATGTTTTACAAAAAGCCCTTTATGATAAAGGGCTTTTTTATTGTCATCATTTTATGAAGGGTTTAGAACCCCATAAGATTTACTGGTATTATAAGCATAGACAGTAATAATTAAAATTGTTCTTATGAGAGATAAGTTGGTTATGTCATTATTCCAAGCCTTACCTGACTACAAGATATCTAGTCGTGATAAAACCTTAGATTTGTCGCAGCCGCATATCATGGGTATCTTGAACGTAACGCCAGATTCATTTTCAGATGGTGGGCAGTTTAACGGAGTAGATACGGCCGTTGCTCATTGTAAGCAGATGATAAAAGAAGGCGCGACTATTATTGATATTGGCGGAGAGTCTACTCGCCCAAATGCGGATGCTGTCGCTACGAGTGATGAGATGCATCGCGTTGTACCTGTTGTTCAAGCCATTCGTCAGTATTGTGGTGACAGTATTTGGTTATCGATTGATACTAGTAGTCCTGAAGTCATGCAGGCAGCATTTAATGAAGGTGCTGACATTTGGAACGATGTACGAGCACTGAAACGTACTGGCGCGGCAGAGCTAGCGGCTAAGCTTGATATACCTGTTATGCTAATGCATATGCGCGGTGAGCCAACGACAATGAATAATCTGGCACAGTATGACAATGTGATCGATGAAGTGCGTACAGAGCTGCTCGACCGTATTAACGAAGTAGTTGGCATCGGCGTCAAACAAAGCAATATCATTATCGATCCAGGTTTTGGTTTTGCCAAAAACTATGAACATCATTGCGCGCTATTAAGTCAGCTGAGTAGCTTGCAAGCATTAGGGCTGCCGATGATGTTTGGCATTTCTCGCAAGCGTTTCTTGGCAGAAGTATTGACCAAAAGTGGAGCTGAAGCTGTGAGTACGACGCAAGCGGTAGAGCGTGATTCGGCAGGAACGGCAGCTGGGCTATTTGCCTTACAACAAGGCGCAAGTATCATTCGTACGCATAATGTGGCGATGATGCAGCAAGCAGTGGCCTTATGGAGTCAACTGTCAGCATATCGTTGTTAATGTCGCTTTATATATGCAGATGAGCAATAATATTTTTAGCCTATAAATGTTCTATACGCTATGCTTAACATCTATTTCTAAACTATCTAAACCCACAAGACTATCCAATTTAATAAGAGTAAATTTATGACTAGTACCACTCAGCCAGAACCAACCAATGAACAGCGCCGTATCATTTATCAAGCTCGCCGCGGATTAAAAGAATTGGATTTTTATATTGATCCTTACGTCAAGGAGCTGTATCTGACAGCAGATGCTACTGAACAAGCAACCTTTGCAGAAATGCTCACTCATGAAGACCCAGACTTGCTTGATTACTTTACCAATCAAAATCGTCCCGAAGAGGACGACATCTGGGCATTGGTCAATAAGATAAAAACATGGCGCCACACCAAAGACTTGGTTTAGGTCTTAAGGAACGGGTCAGCACAATATCTAACGTTTCCCATGGTACGCTTATATGACGCCAGTAACCTCGCTACGTATTGATACAGCTATCACGCCTGTCAGTTATTTACGCGCGCTGCTGTATGTAGGCTTGACTGGGGTTATGATGATATTAGCATGGTTTGCATCTTTGGCTTTGTGGCAGTATTTACTAATCTTAATAGTCTCGGTAGCAGTTGCAAGTTATCTGATTATATCGAGACCAATACTATTACATATTAGTCAGCCATCGCTCAGTCAGCGTATTGATAAAGAATGGCAATTACTGATACGAACGGGCCGCGGCGATGAATTATGGCAAGCAGAGTTGGTCGATATAAATCGCTATCAGTGGGCGATGAGTGTCGAATTCAATATCGTTGAGCCTTATCAAAGATCGTTTTCGACCACTATATTCCGCGACCAAGTAAATTCTGAGCAATGGCGACAATTAAATATTTTAGCCAATATCAGTAAGGGTAATGCTAGTTAGCTGAGTATTTACGGAGCTTAGGTTTTTCCTTTTACGATGAAAAATCCCTACACGTCATAACAAAATAGCTAACTCTAAGTACAAAGAGGTTTGTTATATTAAAATCTGTTATATTAAAAATAGAAAATAAAATTCATAAGTCTGCTGTCCTGTTATTAAAAAACATATAGTCAGATATGAGGTTTCATAAGTTTTAGCAGTATTTTTGTAGTAAACAATACGATAAAAAGAGGAATAGATAATGAGCTTATTAGGGAATTTAGTGAGCCAAGTGGCACGTAGTGCAATGAATCCAGACGACGCTCAGCGCAATCCAGTTAACCAACGTACTGAAACACGGCAGACTGGTGGACTAGGTGATATCTTAGGTAGTGTGCTGGGCGGTGGCAGTCAGGTAGGTGGTTATAGCCCTCAACAAAATAGTCGTCAAGCAGATAATGGTTTTGGCTTAGATGACATCATTGGTGGTCTCACGGGCGGTAGTCAGCGCGGTGGTATGAGTTCAGGTGCTGGCGGACTAGGTGATATTTTAGGTAGTGTATTAGGTGGTCAGCGTACTAATAGTGGGTTTGGTGGTAAAGGTATGCTCGTTGCTGCATTGATGCCTATGGTACTTAGATGGATCAAACGTAATGGTGGTTTGAGCGGGGCATTGTCGAAAATCACTGGTATGGGCTATGAAGGTCAAGCGCGCTCTTGGATGAGTAATAACGAAGCAAACGATAATTTAAATCCAGACGAAATTAACCGTTTATTTGACGAAAATGAAATTCAGCAAGTAGCCGCTCATACTGGTGCTAATGAAACTGAGGTAAGACAGGGACTCGCTGAGCTGTTGCCTGAAGTAATGAATCAGCTAACGCCTAATGGCAATCTGGATAATGAGTCTGAAGCCAATGAAGAGATAGATCAAATCATTAGCCAGCTATCTAGCCGTCTTGGCAATTTTAAATAGTCTGTTCAAGTAGTTTGATAGCTTAAAATCGAAAACTTCTAACTGCATATTTTAAAGCTACGTAGATTAAAATGACTTGTAGTATTGATGAAAGGGCACGTTATATAACGTGCTCTTTTTTATGTCTATTACAACAGTATGACTGTCGATAAATACCGTTTGGCAGCGACAGTGACAGTAAGGCCTTAAAATCGCTCGTCTAGCGTTTCTGTTGTATGGTTAAGTGCTGCAAAGCAGATATCGGTATTAAACCCTCTATACTGTAAAAATCGTAGCTGCTTGGCTTTTTCTTTTTGTTCAACTGGTATGTCATTACCGTATTTTTTGGTACGTGCTATCACCGCCAGTTTTAGCCAATCTACACCGTCTACTAGGTTGTCTGCATCATCATCTACAAACTCACTAAATTCATCAGACTCAGTATTTGCCAGATCGATTAGCTCATCGATGTTACCTGGCATAGCAATCTTTTTGCGATAGAATTCTTGTTTGATCCGACCACGTCCACGGCCTTTACGGATATTCTCACGTATCAGCATTAGGGTAGTGCGGTAGTCACTTTGATAACCTTTTTCTTCAAACTCATCGAGCAGGGCGTCAATTTTCTCTGGGTCTTGTTCTTTGTCGATCAGCTTTTGCTTTAGCTCAGTCTTACCGTATTCGCGGCGTGATAAATAATAAAATGCGAGCCAACGCAATCGACTTTCTGCTTTAATCGCATCGATCTCTGCTTGTTTTTGTTCAGAGGTTCGTAAGTAAGCTTTGAGCGCGGCTGGTATATTATCGTTTTGGCTGTCTGTTTCACTACCATTGATAGCAAAAAGCTCAGCTTCATGTTCTGAGTTTTTCGGAAGTGGCTCAGTGCTACGACCATTATCTGTTGCTAAGCTATTGTCAATTTCATCATTATGAATGTCGAGTTTGACTTCTGCCAGCATCTCTTTGATGGTTTGCGCTTCAGGTGGTTGATATATAGGGATATCACTAGGCTCAGCGGTAAAATTAGCCGCTGGATGAAAACGCTTTTTACGTTTTTTAGATTTAGAAGTCTTCTTTGACTTAGGAGAGGAGTCTTCAAAGAACGCTGTATCAATAGTAGCGTCATTCGTGACTGAATCATCTTTACTTGAACGAATAGCCCGTTTACTAGGTTTCTCTCGTTTTTTAGGCTCTTTCGTATGAGAATCTTTGGACAGTTTTTTTGATTTTCTATCAACAGAACTAGCTGAGTCGGGTGCCGACTCAGCTAGAATTTCAGCTAAGGTTTTAATTTTCATAATAAATCATAGTAACTGACAACGGTTAATCGCTAAACCGTTATTGTACAGGTTCAGAAGCCTGTTCTGCATCTTCAGTTTCGTCGGCTTTGCTATTTTTCTTTGTACCAAGCTTTTCGTCACGAATCTTATCTTCGATTTCTTGAGCAATGGCAGGGTTCTCTTTTAAGAAAAGCACAGAGTTGGCTTTACCTTGACCGATTTTTTCGTCGCCATAGCTGTACCAAGATCCTGCTTTGCCAACAGCTCCAATCTCTACGCCTAAGTCGATAACTTCGGCTAAGTGATTCGTACCTTCACCGTAAGTAATTTCGAACTCAGCTTGGCGGAAAGGTGGTGCCATTTTGTTTTTAATAACTTTGACACGGGTCTGGTTACCGATGATTTCATCACCATTTTTGACCGCACCAATACGTCGAATATCCATACGTACAGAGGCGTAGAATTTCAGCGCGTTACCACCAGTCGTAGTCTCAGGGCTACCGAACATAACACCGATTTTCATACGAATCTGGTTGATAAAGACCACCATACAGTTAGAGCGTTTGGCGTTACCAGTGATTTTACGTAGGGCTTGGCTCATCAGACGCGCTTGTAGACCCATGTGTGAGTCGCCCATTTCACCTTCAATCTCGGCACGTGGTGTCAACGCAGCTACTGAGTCAATCACGATCATATCGATTGCGCCTGAGCGTACCAACATGTCGGTAATTTCAAGTGCTTGCTCGCCATTGTCAGGCTGCGAGAGCAATAAGTCATCAGTGTTTACTCCAAGCTTGCGTGCATAAACAGGGTCGAGCGCATGCTCGGCATCTATAAAGGCACAGGTACCGCCTTGCTTTTGACATTCTGCAATAGCTTGCAGGGTCATCGTCGTCTTACCTGAACTTTCTGGACCGTAAATTTCAACGATACGGCCTTTTGGTAGACCACCAATACCAAGCGCAATGTCTAATCCTAGAGAGCCTGTAGAGACCACATCGACATCCATAATGGCCGAGTCATCGCCTAGATGCATGATGGTGTTTTTACCAAATTGCTTTTCGATTTGACCTAATGCCGCTTTGAGGGCTTTGGCTTTATTGTCGTCCATATTGGATTCCTTGTTTTCGGTAGTTAAGTTGATGCTATAAATAAAATATTGGTACTGTTAAAACTTTTGGCAAACGCATACTGACTGTTATGAAATCGGCAATTATTTTTTGGCTGTTTTATCGAAAAATAGGTTGTCACGTGACTGGTATAGGTAGTAGTATCGAATGTATCGTTCTACTATACAGTAAAATTAAATAGCGAGAGAAGTAAAAATAAGTCCGTAATACACTGTCGTTATCGTTGTTTTTAAGTCAGACTTGGCGTGCTAATTACTTGACTCAACTTCTTAACACTGTTGATTTGATAAGGTAATTATAACAAAAGCAAGGCACTATAATGAGCGTTGAGGGATGCTAGACGACACTATCTGTCGTATGGTATGCGGCTAAAAATCTATAGAAATGATGCGATAGGCCATTGTTGTTTTGAACCTTATAATGACTATGCTTGTCAATAGATTTAGGAGTTGTCCACAACAAATAAAAGGACTATTTTCGCTAATTGTGAAACATTATGAATAATTAAATTATTTTAGAAATTATTTAAAATAATTTTTTATGTGTGCGAATTTAATGTAAATCATTGATTTTAAATGTTTTATAAATTGTACAAAAAATGAACGATTTTACCTTATCCTTTAAGTTGCTTAGCTATAAAGTTGTCAAGTAGTGACTTATGCACAGGGTTATCCACAGCTTATGGGGAGAACTCTGTAAAGCCTTATAATACATAAGTTTACGTAGATTATTAGTATTAGGAATGGATTCTATATTTCGTTTCTAATCACTTTAGAGAAGCAGTTTTGTCTATAAACAGTGCTATGAGCGCTATGTTTCACAAATTATAAATTTATCTTTTTTTATGCATAATCATACTATAGGCATTAAAAGTCAGGAGTATGACTCAAGATATACATCTAAGATGTCAGTAGACATAGTTATGTATAGGATGTCTAGTATTTTTAGAGATATTTTCTACAGCCTATAGAAGGCCACAAAAAAGCGGCTACATCAGATAGCCGCTTTGTCAAAACACTTAAGAGTAAAGCTGTATTAATCAGTCTTTGATATAGATCAAATCCCACACACCATGCCCACGGTCGAGGCCACGACGCTCAAACTTGGTCATTGGACGGAAGTCAGGACGCTCAGTGAAGTTACCTGTACCTGCTTTGTTAGTCAGTCCAGCGAAACCATCCAATACTTCAACCATCCAAAATGCATAATGCTCCCAGTCAGTTGCTGTATGGAACCAGCCGCCTTGTTTTAAGCTGCGCGTAACGATGGTCATACGTTCAGGACTGACAAAACGACGCTTATAGTGGCGCTTCTTTTGCCATGGGTCAGGGAAGTATAGCTGAATACGGTCGATATGGTTTTCTGGTAGCTGCTTGAGCAATTGAATGGCATCACCGTTGATGATTTTTACGTTGCTCAAATCTTGGGTGCCAGCCATATACGCACATTTACCAATACCAGGCTCATGCACTTCTACACCGACAAAATTACGAGTAGGGTCAGCGGCCGCCATCTCAATAAACGAATCACCCAAGCCAAAACCAATCTCAACTGTAAGCGGCGCATCTGCACCGTTAGGGCTATCAGCAAATAACGTACGTAGGTTATCAATACCGGTAAGATCGCCATCACCAAAACTGTTGTTGACCAAATACTCAGAAAATTCTGGAGCAGTTAGTGCAAGCTCGGCGTTTTTGTTCATGTGCGTACGGCGCTTCATAAACGTATTGACGATGCGGATATGCTTGTCAGAGGTCGGTTCTATCTCTTGGCTAGTGCTGTTATCGATATCGATAGGCTCGCTTGTGCTATTAAGGGTTTGCTCATCAATAGTATCGGTACTATTGACGTTGTCATTGATATCAGAATGTTGACTCATAGGATTTGTAAGGCTTAATTAGGTGGGTGATGTTTGCTTATTATAAGTCAAATCCATACAACTGTGAACGGACAATCCTATTTTCGCGTATTTGCTGATCGGTGCTATGGTTTCTCTATGTTACACACGGGTTTTGGCATTATCATATAATGATATCTTTTAAATGCTTTTTCTAAGAGTCAGTAAGTAGAGCGTGTTGCCATGTTATTTATCGAGACAGATTCACCGCCACCATTTTATCAAGAGTCGTTAACACCTGCTAAACGTAAGCAGTTAGACAAGTGGTTCATCGGTAACCGTACCCAGCGTTATTACCTTAAACGTTTTGAGCAGTTTGATCAGCAAGGTTATCTGTCGCCAAAATGGCATTGGGCTGCGTTTTTTATCACTTTTCCTTGGTTGCTATATCGCAAGCGCTATATGGATGCGATTGTCTATAGTGTCGCGGGGTGGTCTTTTATTCAGCTTAATGTCGCGTTGGTGCTAGTCGCCTTTGAATTTATAGCGATGTCCTATGTACCAGATGCTTATCAGATGGCAATACGTATCGGTATTGCTGCTGTTATTTGGCTGTTTTGGTCGTTTATGGTGGCACGTTGGACGGATGCGTATTACTACCGTATGGCAAGGCGTGAGATCGCTGATGCGATAAATGACTATCCGCAAGATGAGGCAGCACAGAAAGCGCATCTGCAAAGAGAGGGCCGTGTTAGCTTATTTGGATTAGCATTAGGGTTTGGTTTTTTTGCGTTTTCGCTATTGGTGATTAAGGTGCAGTTTTTACCGATTATTGCCAAGCCAAAAGCAAATGAAGTATTGTTTGACGCTTATGATATTGCAAAGAATGCTCAAAACCGAGTGGCGTTGATTTATCAGCAGACAGGGCAGTGCCCAGTAAATCTGCCCCTGAGTACCGAGCAGCAGCAGATACGCATGCATGTCGATACTCAGGCCGCTGGCGTGCTAGAAACTGACTGTGCGGTAGTGGCAACGATTCAGAACGTGACGTTTCCGATACGCTATTTAAACGAGCAGACGCTGGTCTTTTATCATATACCAGACAGTGATAATTGGGATTGCACCAGCTCACTGAATAAAAAACAAGCTCCTAAAAACTGCATAGCTGATTAGGGGCTGTATTTGACGAGTGCTTGTAGATGTTGCTAGTGCTGAGAGCTACTGTTTAGGGTTAATGCTTAGGGTCCGTTGCAGTATCATCCTTTTCCTCAACTGGTGTTGCTTGGCTCTTTAACGCCTCATAAAAATCGGTCAAATCCATTTTACGTGCTTTACCAATATCTTCATCAAACAGGCTTTCAAGCTCAGCCATTGCTGATTGTGCGGATTCAATCATGCTGGCTTCATCATCATAGATAGCTTGTTGGCGTTCGATCAAGTCATCATCATAGTCACGGAATGTTTTTACTGTTTCTCGCGCTTTTTCTGGTGAGATGCCTAATAACTGTAGTGATTCGCGTGACATGTCCAAAGATGACAAATAAGTCTCACGCCAGATGTGCCGCACACCAACCTCACGCAAACGATAATAGTGCTGACGATCGCGCGCTCTTGCTAATACAATCAGTTCAGGATAATTCTTACGAAGATACTGAGCGGTAGTGATAGAACGCTCTAAGTCATCGATAGCGAGAATAAACACTCGCGCTTTTTGAATACCTGCCGCTCTTAAAATCTCAGGGTTCTTTGGGTCGCCATAATAGACTTGGTTACCGAATTTTCTTACAAAATCTACTCGGTTTGCAGAGCGTTCGATGGCGGTAAATTCGATATTATGCATGCGCAGTACACGACCAATAATCTGACCCACACGGCCGAATCCCGCAATAATGACCTGATGCTCATGATCGGGAATGGTATCGTATTCGCGACTCGGTTTACTCTTGGCAAATAACGGTTCACCTGCTTTTTCTAACAATAAAAATGCCAAAGGTGTCAGCGCCATTGAGATGGTAACGACAAGGTTGAGGGTGTTAGCAAGCTCGGGACGCAAGACATTTTGGGCAGTGGCGACACTAAATAGGACAAAGGCAAACTCACCACCTTGAGCTAGAGTCACACCCAATCTGATACTGGTCGGCCAGCGATTGCCCGATACTTTGGCAATCCCTGCAATCACTGCAAATTTGATAAACATCAAGGCGAGCGCACAGCCAATAATAAAGATGGGCTCTGCTAAAATAAGTTTGACGTCGGTAAGCATACCGACCGACATAAAGAATAGACCTAATAGCAACCCTTTAAAAGGTTCGATACTGGCTTCTAATTCGTGACGATACTCAGAATCTGCTAACAACACACCTGTCAAAAATGCACCTAACGCCATTGATAGACCGATTTGGCCCATCAAGATAGATACGCCCATCACGATAAATAGGGCGACCGCTGTCAGTAGTTCTGATGCACCACTGGAAGCCACAAATTTAAAGAATGGTCGAACCACATAACGGCTGGCAAAAATCAGACCTGCAAAGACAGCAAATACTTTACCAAAATAAATCAAATCGTAGCTTTGCTCACGCACCCCTGATAAAAACGGAATGACTGCTAACAATGGAATGACCGCAATATCTTGGAATAATAAAATAGTGAAGGCTTCTCGACCGTGCGTGCTCGAAAGCTGCTGTTTTTCAGTCAGTATCTGTAGTACAAACGCAGTAGAAGATAGCGCTAAACCAAAACCAACAATAAAGGCAGTATCTAGTTGTAAGGAGAAAAACTGGTGTAGGAGCCACATCAGTAGCGTACCAGTCAAACCGACCTGCAAACCGCCCAATACAAATATAGAGCGGCGCAATGCCCAGAGCCGCGAAGGCTGTAACTCAAGCCCGATAATAAAAAGCAGCATGACCACGCCAAACTCTGAAAAGTGCAATAGACTTTCAGCATCGCCTGCCACATCCAAGCCACTTGGGCCCAATATGAGTCCAGTGATAAGGTAGCCTAAAACCGTTGCAATGCCGAAGCGTTTACCGAGAGGGACAAAGAGCAATGCTGCTCCCAAAAAGATAGTGGCTTGCAACATGAGATTTGGTGAGCCGGCGGCGGCAGCAAACATCTGGGCTCCTTAACAATTTGAATAAAATACACAATATAAAATGGACGTGACTAAAATCAGTATGACTAAAACGATATCGCGCTAATATCTATTATTTTTTGCGATAAATTTTCCACACACCATTGTCTGCAAGCGGATTATTATAAGCATCGTTGCGGCGTTTACGCGGTGTCTGGCGACTATCTACAATCTTAAAGTCAGGCAGGGCATGTACAATAAGACCCGTACGATAAAAGCGTACTCGCTCAGGCTCTAGCATTTCGCCCTTATTATCGCGACAAAAAACATAGGCACGCAGATCGATAAATTCACGATGCGCTACCAGTCGCGCTTCCTCGTCATTCTCTAGCACTGCTGTCATGCGCTCGATTTCATCATCCGTATATTGACCACACTTATCCGTCAGAGCACCTACTGATCCAAAGCTTTTGGATTCTTTAGCGCGTGTCTTAGTTAAATGTAAACGCTGAACATGATAGATAAATTGCGGTATCTCAAGGCTGGCTGGGAGCGGCAGATAGTCAGGTGGCATATTGGCCGCTGGATAAAAATCCTTTGCACGCTCAAGCAGATTTTGCCAACGTTGCTGATAGGTTTGGACCTCCGCTAAGTTGCCTTCGTAGATAGGCATATCACGAATCTGGCGCAAAATATCAGGTGGAAACTGTTCATTACGAAAGTTTGCAATGTCTTCTTGCAGCGTTGACAACAAAACTTTGGCATGTTTTTTGCCATCTTTTGATGCAGGATCATCGATATAGTCTGGGGCGACAAAGGGTGCTGAGCGTCTAGACATAGTGTTATATCATCAATAGATAGAGTGAAAATACCAAAAAGTATGATTATAAAAATTAACTGGGGTGCTAAACAAAACTTTATAATAGTTATTATAACCACATAAGCCGATTTGGACTTAAGTTTTTTGAATGGAATAAAGCAAAAGTTTGTTGCAAATCACGACTGTCTTAATGTGATCTAGATTCTAGTTTTAATTCCACGTAACTTTTAGTATGAACCAGTATCAGATACCTATACTTACCCCACTCTCAACTTGAAATAAGCAAATCAAACTGAAGAGGCGGATTACCAAGTTTTTTGTTGAGTACAAAGCACA